>WGCX01000231.1 GCA_015493575.1 Desulfobacteraceae bacterium
CTTTTTATGTTCGTCGTGAGGCGCTGGAACGCAGTCCAGCTCGGCCTCATGGCCGTTATATGAAACTCAGAACTACTCAATAACTTGTTCGGCGGCAACGAAATGACTGCTGGGCGTAACTAAAAAAAAGTTGGACATGAGTTTGTAGGCTTTTCTGTTCCTTAACCCTTGTGTAGCAGAAAACGGGAATCCCCTTTTTTCAGGTCGGGGAGGATGTCAATGAGAACCAAAGCACACTAAATTTTCGGTCCTCTTGAGTGATTTCTGGATTAGCAATCCGTCCAACTTTGATAGCACCAAAAAAAGATAATTTCACGGAACCATTCCGTTCCACTAAAACAGTCAAAGTGTCCTTTTCCTGTTGAAGAATTTGGGCATCATGTAGGAAATCAATTTCAGATAATAGGTTGTCAGTATTAATACTTTGTGAAGAAAAAAAATCAAAATCAACAGATTGTCGATGATTAAGACGTAACGCAATTGCAGTACCACCATACAAAACAAAATGCTTTGGTACTTGGATTAATTCAGGCCAAATTTTCTTTTGTGGCTCTGGCAAAATATCGAACTTGGGTGAGAAAGAACTTAACATTCGACCTCCATCTTTCTTTTGGGTAAACCCGGTACTTTTTCCCACGTTTCGATTAATCCTAATTTGTAATGCCAGAAAGCCCATGCCCTGTTGTTAAATACACCTATTGGAGGGTTTTTGATCGCATCAACAAAAGCAGGAGCGCCTAAAAAATCAAGCAACCAAAAACAATCATCCAATGTACCAATAGTCATGACCTGAGCCACAAAATGGTTTTGATTGGACAGCGTTTCCTGCGGTGTTTTCCACCATACATATTTTTGAGCCATTTTTAAAAATTTATTGTCAAATTTCATAAATCCTTTCCTTTAGGTGGTGCGGTAGTAGCTTGCAAAGGGATAATCTCATTCTCTATTTTTGCCATATTTTGTTTGGCAATTTTAAGTTCATAGCTGATTTGCAGGTTCATCCAAAATTGTGCGGTGGTGTTGAAGTATCTACCCAACCTGAAAGCAGTATCAATGCTGATACCTCTTTTTTGTCTTATCACATCATTAATTCGAGGTGCTGGTATGCGCAGGGCAACAGCCAGAGCATTAGCACTCATATTTAATGGTTTTAGATACTCTTCTTTGATTATTTCTCCAGGATGGATTGCTCGCATATTATTCATAATTTGTTCCTTCTAATGATAATCCGTTATTTCTACATCGTAAGGCTCGTCAGACCATGCAAAGCATATATGCCATTGTTCATTGATTCTTATGCTGTATCGCCCTTGTCTGCCTCCCCCTAACTTTTCAAATCTATTACCGGGTGGAGATCGTAAATCAAGCAGTTCAACTGCACCGTCAAATATTTGGAGTTTACGTTCCGCTTTCACCTGAAAAGCTCTGAATTGCTTTGGACTTTTTCCCTCGTAGAGGGATTGTGTATACTTGCATTTAAAATTTTTTATCATATCACATAACTATAACGGCTTGCGTTAAATGCCAAGTGTTATATATTTTCAGAAAAGGAGCCTTTTCTCTTGAATTAGGGGAAGTAAGGGAACTTTGTGAGCATGAGCACAGTAATTTGTGGAAAAACACCTGACCCTGCCTCAAAGTAACTTGATTAAAGCCATGAATTATCGTGAACCCATGTGAAGCGCTATGATGCTTATATTTTTCACAATCGATAAGGGCAGACCCTCAAATTCCCATGAATCATCGTGAAAAAATTCCCATCAATTATCATGATCACTCTCATTAAGCATAAAAAAGTATTGTTTTTTTAACAATATCCCTGTATATGTTTCTCTATATAGAAACATATAATTGATTCCTGAGCTGAATTTGAGCCCGGGATCTCTAACTAACTCTTATGCTTAGAAGATTTTAGCAGGAGTTTTATATAAAAAGTAAAACAATCAGGAGAATGCAAATGACTTACAAAAACAGCAGTGAAAACTGCACCGAAAACAGCAATGAAATAAGCGACCTTGAAAAAGTGGAACTGCCGGACAGGAACGGATGGTTTGGAGAATACGGTGGCAGTTATGTACCGGAACAACTCCAGAAAGTTCTGGACGATATTACCCAAAGCTATGAAAAAATAAAAAAGGATCCAACTTTTATTGCCGAACTGAGAGACCTTAATCAACACTATTCCGGTCGTCCGTCACCAATTTTTTATTGTAAAAATTTATCGGAAAAAATTGGGGGAGCTGACATTTATCTTAAACGTGAAGACCTGAATCACACCGGAGCACATAAGATCAATCACTGCCTCGGAGAAGCACTTCTTGCAAAAAAAATGGGGAAGAAAAAACTCATTGCGGAAACAGGAGCAGGTCAGCACGGAGTTGCACTGGCCACAGCGGCAAGCCTGCTTGGCCTTAAGTGTGATATTTATATGGGAGACATCGATATAAAAAAAGAGCATCCCAATGTCGTTAGAATGAAAATTCTCGGTGCCAGAGTCGTCCCGGTGAGCAGGGGTACAAAAACCCTTAAGGATGCCGTTGATGCAGCATTTGAAGCCTATCTCAAGGATCCTGATTCCCAATTTTATGGCATAGGATCCGTGGTGGGACCACATCCTTTTCCCATGATGGTCAGGGATTTCCAAAAAGTTGTTGGTATGGAAGCAAAAGAGCAGTTCAAAGAAATAACCGGAAAGATTCCGGACAACCTTGTTGCATGTGTTGGAGGTGGCTCCAATGCCATAGGGCTTTTCACAGCTTTTTTAAATGATACAAATGTAAATATCTATGGTGTGGAGCCTTCGGGCCTGAGCTTTAAGGACGGGGAGCATGCTGCAACTCTTACACTTGGCAAGCCGGGTATCCTCCACGGATTCAAATCCTATCTTCTCCAGGATAAAAATGGAGACCCACTTCCTGTTTATTCAGTGGCAAGCGGCCTGGATTATCCTGGAGTTGGACCCCAGCACAGCCTTCTCAAGGATATGGGCAGAATCACCTATGTAACTATTAATGATAAAGAGGCCATTGACGCTTTTTTTGAATTATCGAGAACAGAGGGGATTATTCCAGCCGTTGAAAGTGCCCATGCAGTGGCCTATGCTGTCAAGCTTGCAAAAACTGAAGGCAAAGGCAAAAATCTTCTCGTAAACCTTTCTGGCCGGGGTGACAAGGATATTGATTTTATTATTGAAGCCTATGGGAAAAATTACGATTGCTGATCTAAAAATTTCTGCGGGACTCACCTTTGTATCGATACGCCTGATGTGCTGGTCAGGTTCAGGGCACCGCACCTGATCAGCATGTCTTTTCTATCGTTCACAATGATAGAGATTATGATGACCTTATAACACTTCCTGGTGGTTTACCCATCTTTTTTTACCTTATGCACGCATATTTCCGGTACATAATCTGAATCATACTTGACATTATTTGATTTGCGCACTATTGATGATTATCAAAAATGTAAATATTTTGACTTTATATTTACCAGAAATTTTATTGAAATCATTAAAAAAAGAAACATATATGAAACCAGATATAATATCTATTGTCGGAAAATCAGATTCCGGTAAAACAACACTTCTTGAAAAAATTATCCCTGAATTAAAACAAAGAGGCTACAGGCTCGGCATAGTCAAACATGCCCAGCACGGATTTGAGATGGATAAAACAGGAAAAGACTCCTGGCGCCATAAAAAAGCAGGTGCCGATGCAAGTCTTGTGGTCTCACCGGGTGTTATTGCCCTTGTCAAGGATGAAGAGCCCCAATCTATTCAGGATATCAGAAAATATCTATCAGATATGGACTTAATTATTACCGAGGGATTTAAAAGAGAAAAAATTCCCAAAATTGAAATTTTCAGAAAAGCAGGCAGGCACAGAGAGCCGCTGTGTATGAAAGATGAAAACCTTGCAGCTTTTGTTTCAGATTCCGGTTATAAACCTGATGTCCCCGTATTTTCCCTTGATGATATTAAAGGGATAGTTGATTTTATAGAAAAAAATTTTATAGTTAAGTCATGAATACAGACCAGTTAAATGTTCTTAAAAAACAATTTAATGATTATTCAATGACTTTTATAAAAAAGACTGATAATCCCGATCCTTTTATTCTTAAAAAAGAGCATACACTGAGGGTCTGCAAAGAGATTGTTATCATAGGGAAACAACTTTTACTGCCGGAAAATGATCTGATTCTGGCCCAGGCCATAGCCCTGCTCCACGATATTGGAAGATTTGTTCAACTTGAAGAATACGGAACATTTGTTGATCATCTTTCCAAAAACCATGCAGAACTCGGGCTTGCTGTAATTAACCGGCAGGGTTTTCTTGATTTCTGCGAAGAAAATGAGGCATGTTTAATCAAAGAGGCAGTAAAGTTTCATAATGCTGCAGACATTCCTTCGGACAGGGACAAAAGGACTCTTTTTTTTATCAGACTGATCCGTGATGCTGACAAACTTGACATCTGGCGGGTGGTTACAGAACATTATGCAAGACCTGATTCTAACAGTGAAAAAATCATAAATCTCGGGCTTGAAGACGACGGGAAAATATCCCATGATGCCGTTGAAGCGGTTTGCCAAAAGACATTTGTCAAGACTTTCATGATAAAAAGGCTCAATGATTTAAAACTGTTACAGATAAGCTGGGTATTTGATTTGAACTTTTCCCCGTCAATTTCAAGACTGCAACAAAAGGGCTATATTGATAAAATCGTATCAACCATGCCAATGCTGCCCGGTCTAAAAAAGGCGCTGGTGCATGTGCGTGAATATATGGCAGGTTATGATGATCTATGTACCCGTTTGTAAACTAAAATTTATCACAATAAAATTTCCACTTTTATCTGTATTTTTATTTCTTTTAATCATGGCACCCTCAGTAAATGCAGGTGTTCCAACCATATTAAAAACAGATTTAAAGGCGGATCAAAAAAAGCCTGATAATAAAAGCCTCTGCATTACAAAATTTACCCATGGCTCTGTTAACTGGAAAACCGGAGAGGTTAAGGCAAGTGGCAGGGCCTGCCCCTCTGACCGGAAAAAAACAGACTCCTCGGATTATATTTTAAGTGCTGCCAAGGCCGATGCAAGCAACAATATCAGAGCAATACTTAAAAAAATCGGTTTTACTGCCCTGGCAAACAGACCGGACTACAAAACATTCCATAAAATTGATCATGAAATATGGATTTCCGGGAAAAAAATATCTGATTATGCATCTTTCCACGATACCATCATGGCTGGAATTGAAACAATAGCATCAAATGCAAAAATTACAGAACAGCATTACACATCGGATAGGGCCATGGAGGTTACAATTGAGACCTCAATATTCGGAGGCTTTCTTCAGCTTGTCCTTCCTGATTCAATCAGAGAAATCCCTGAAATTAAATTTATTGACACGAAAAATAATAACAATAATATTAAAAACGCTCAAATCAAAATTCATAAAAAACAGACACAGTTTACCGGTCTCATAATAGACGTAAAAGGGCTTGGTTTTCATCCTGTTATTTATCCGGTTGTTTCAAGTGAACAGGGAGAAAAGATATACAGTTCAATGTTTATCAGTCGTGAATATGCAGTTCAGCGGGGGGTATGCGGATATGCATGCACAATGGAAGAAGCCGTAAATTCAAAGAGAACAGGCATAAATCCCATTATTATTAAAGGATTGAGAACAGGAGGAGCGCATTCCTCCTCCATTATCATCAGCCGCTCAGATGCCGAAAAAATCGAAAGTACCGCTGACCATTACCGGTTTATGAAACAATGCAGGGTGACTATTGTACTGGATTGATTATTCTGTTATCTATAAGCCTTGTTCTGCCCACATAAACGGCCATGGCGATGAGCAGAGGATCAGCAGTGTTTATATCCCCATCTCCTATCTCATCAAGGGTTTCAGGGTCACATATGCTTATGTAATCAATTTCTGTAAAGGAAAAAGATTTTATATAACTTGCAAGTTCTTTTTTTACCGTGCTCGTTATTTTTTCACCGTTTAATATCATATCTTCAGCTTTTTCAAGGGATTTTGAAAGACACAGGGCGATCTGCCTTTGTTCGGGAGAAAGATAAGCGTTTCTCGAACTCATGGCAAGACCGTCATCCTCTCTTACAATGGGGCACCCAACAATTTTAATATTATAATTTAAGTCTTTCACCATCCGGCGTATAATCTGAAGCTGCTGGAAATCCTTTGAGCCAAAAATTGCCACATCCGGTTTTACAATATTAAAAAGTTTCGTAACAACGGTTGCAACTCCCCGGAAATGAACAGGTCTTGATAATCCGCACAAATGGCCGGGAAGCTTAGTGAGCTCCACATAGGTCTGGAACCCGTCCGGATATATTTCTTTTTTATCAGGCATGAAAACAACGGACACACCCTTTTTTTCTGCAAGTTTCACATCCCTTTCAATATTGGCAGGATATGAATCAAGATCTTCGTTTTCCCCAAACTGTGTGGGATTGACAAATAAACTGACCACAAGATCCGGGCAGAATTCTTTTCCTTTTTCCATCAATGAAAGATGTCCCTCGTGAAAATAGCCCATGGTGGGTACAAGACATATTTGATTTTGCTTTTGATGGATATTATCAGACCATGCCTGCATTTCCGATACTGTTTTTAAAATTTCCATTTTTCATATCCTTCTGATATTTCTTGATTCTACATTCAGCATGAGTAAATATTCGATCCTTATCATGTAAATTTTGGGAAGTGCTTCATATTCGCCTATTCGGGACTGCAAAAGCATACTAATGCTATTGTGAAGGCCAAAATAGGTGAAGATGGAGTGCTGGCCGAATATTTACCAGCATGACTGATCATCATGATTCCACAATAAGATCTGCTGGTTTGCCATCTTTTAAATTAACAAGCCCCTGCTCACAGATTCTGATGTAGGGAATGGCAGCGCCTGTCAGGGTGATCATGGTCAACAGGGGGTCATTTGAACTGCATCCCATATCCTGAACTTTCCTATTGATTTTTTCTGTCATGTCCGCAACCTTTTCAATGGGCAATTCTGACATCAGGCCAAAAACGGGCAGGGCAAGCTCAATGAGAATTTTTTCATTTTTACACACCACAATTCCGCCGTGAAGCTCATGGACCCTGTTTACTGCAAATGCCATATCTTTATCATTTGCCCCGATTGTAATAATATCGGCAGTATCCCATGCACCCGTTGCAGCAAAGGCTCCTGATTTCATTCCAAATCCCTTAAGAAAGCCTGTGAAATATTTTCCGGGATTTAAATTCCTGTCAATGGCTGCAACTTTTAATATATCATGTTCAATATCCTGAATTATTTTTCCGTCAACGGGATTCAAAGGTATGATCTTTTCCTTTGTCACAAGGTCGGTAATCAATTCTATCACTCTTACTCCAACGGCATCTGACTTATCTGTCACTGAAACATGAAAATCCCGATCTATCATTTTTTCAGGCAGAGTTACGCTGTTTCTTGATTTTGCAGCAAATTCATGCACCCTCGGCTTAACAAGCAGTTTTCCATTTTCTGCAACAACTTTACCAGAGCTTATCACATATTCAGGCTCAATGGTGTTTATATCCGGAATTATAAGCATGTCAGCATATCTTCCCGGGGCAACACCTCCCACATAATCTGAAATGCCAAAATGTTCTGCAACATTCAAAGTTACGGTTTTGATCGCATCAATGGGCTGAAAGCCCTTATTTATAGCCTTTTTAAGGATATTTTCCATATAGCCGTTTCCCATTAATTCCTTTGGCGTGATACTGTCTGAAGCAAAGCATAAATGCCTTAAATCAACGCCCATATCCTTGATGGGTGCAATGGCTTCAAGATCGGCTCTGATACTTCCCTCCCTTGCAAGGACGTAAATTCCAAGCCTGAGCCTTTCCAGCACCTGATCGGCATTAATGGGTTCATGGCATGAAGATATGCCAAGGCCTGTGTATGCGGCAAGTTTCCTCCCCCTTGCCCCTGCAGAATGGCCTTCAAGGGTTTTTCCCTTTTTTAACGTTTCTTCAAATGCCGGTAAAAAATTTCCAGGGGATTGAAAAACAGTCTGCCAGTATGATTCTCCAAGACCGAGGATTTTATCCTTTAAAAGGAATTTATGCAGAACCTCCCGGGACATCCCGGTCACATTGGAACTTATGGATGAGGTGGCAGGAGCCGTGGAAAAAATTTTCACCGGCTGATTTTCCATTGATGCCATGAAATCTTCAACACCTTTTTCACCTGCAACGGGAAAAACTTCCATGGTTTCGGTGATAATAGTTGTTGTACCACCCTTTACAGCATAGCGCAGAAACTCCGACGGCGTGACAAACCATGCAAGATGGGTGTGACCGTCGATGAGTCCGGGAATAACTATTTTACCCTTTGCATCAATTACTTTTGTTTCAGGTCCTTCAATAAAATCATTTTCCTCTCCCACAAAGGCGATACGATCCCCGCAGACACTTATGCAGGCATTTTTCTGTATTTCTCCGGTATAAACATTGACAAGCTCTGCATTTTTGACAACAAGATCAGGATTCTTTTTCCCAAGCGCCGTATCCATAATCGCCTTGAAATCCCTTGTCAAAAAAAATGAAGAATCAGATCCCCCGGTATGATTATGATTGCAATGGTCTCTTGGATGATCTGCATGATTGCCAGCATCAAAATCACCGTCAATACCCGCATCATAGCCTTCTGTACCCGCATCATAGCCTTCTGAATGATCACCGTTAAGATCAATATCCGGGAAATTAAGTTCCAGCATTTTCAGGCTTGCAAGCATTCGTAAAGAATTTTTTTCAAGTGCTGGAAAATCGCTTCCCAGCTGATTTAATTTTTCAGCATTTTCCTTTATCAGCCGAATGTTCGCCTTTACTTTATTTATATCGATATTAAAGGTCATGGAGTTAAATATCCCGTTTTATTGTTTGATATTGCAGGCAGAATTATTCTCAAATTTCAGCATATTTCATTCTTACTTTACATTTTCACGAGGTGAGTACCCATTTTCCGATAATCATCTTTAAAAAGTGTAAAGTACTTTTGTAATGATATGAATTATGCCCAAATTTCAAATTTTTTTTCTTTTATCATTAAACCTTTTTGCCTTAACGGAAAACCTTGGTAATTGTCCGTAATCATAAAATTTTATTTTATACCCAAGATTTGTTTTCAATCGCAGCTGCTTTGCAAGTTTTGTTTTAACAGCTTTATCATTTCTTACGCAGTCAGGCATCAATTCTACGTTTAATTCAATATTATCATGATCCTGTATTTTATCCACAATCACCTGGTATTCATTGCTGAGTTCAGGTATTGCCCTTACAACGGCTTCAATGGCAGCAGGGGACAGCAGTACGCCCTTTACCTTGGTGATATCATCTGTCCTGCCGAGAACCCCGCCTTTTATCTGCCTGAAGCTCCTGCCGCAGGGACATGGATCTTTCTTCCACATGATTATATCTTTAGAATCAAATCTTATGCAGGGCTGGGCTGTGCGGTCAAAGGCCGTTATGATCATTTTCCCCTGTCTGTCCGGTGCTTCAATGATTTCTCCGGTTTCAATATCTTCAATTTCAACTAGGAAAAAAGCCTCATTAACATGGAGTCCGCCGGACTGGGCCTGACATTCATATGACCATGCACCGATCTCAGTTGCGCCTGCATGGTCATAAACCAAAGCATCCCATGCCGATTCTATCCTGTGCTTGGTGGCAGGAATACTTGCACCGGGTTCTCCTGCACATGTTATTCTTTTAATTCCAAGATTTGAAGGATCGATGCCCATTTTATCAGCAGCGGTTTCAGCCATATTCAGCATGTAGGTGGGGGTGCCCATCATGGCAGTTGCTTTAAGCTCCTGAATTTTAAGTATTCTTGTCTCAGTATCAAGAACACCTCCCGGTACGACTTCACATCCTATTTTCTCTGCAGCATAGTGGCCGGCCCAGAAAGCCACAAAAATATTATAGCCAAATGGAATAAAAACCCTGTCATGGGGCCTGTAACCCTGTGCCCAGAGGATATAGGACCAGCACTCAGACCACCACTCCCAGTCCTGCCACGTATCGGGCTGGTAAACCGGATTTCCCGTTGTACCGCTTGTCTGCCGAAACTCCGTAACCTCTTCAATGGGAACGCAGAGTGCATCTCCATAGGGAAAAGGATCTTTTCTCTGAATTTTCTGCATCATGGATTTTTCAACTTTTGGAATCCTGTGGATATCATCAAAACTTTTTATGTCACCGGGTTCAACTCCAGCAGCTTTATACAGCTTTTTGTGGAAGTTTGAGTGATCATATGCCCATTGAAAAATTTTTTTAAATTTCTCAAGCTGCAGCAGTCTGATTCTTTCCCTTTCAAGGGTCTCAAGAACCGGATTCCAGAAGGGGTTATTTTTCTGCAGTTCAAATATTTTTTGATCAGCCATTTTTGTATTTACAGTCCTTTTTTGGCATCCTTCATTTGTCAGTTTACACTTTTATCTATTGTATAGAGTCAAAATCAGGTCAATACTGCATTGTCGAAGTTCTTTTTACAAAAAAAGTGTAAACTACTTTTGAATCATTATGAAGGATGCCCCTTTTTTTATCTTTTTCTTGTCTTTCCGGTTTACCTGTTTGTATTCAACAATTCTGTCAATGTCAATACCGGGACTAACGGCCATGAGGCCGGGCTGGACTGCGTTACACTGCCTCACAACAAAAACAGAAACTCTAATAATTCAAAGTATTTTGCAAGAGTTTCATATAAAAAAAAATCAATACATCAGATGGGGAAGATAAAGTATGATCTCGGGAAAAATCATTAAAATAATGATACCGATCACAACGGCAATGAGAAAGGGAAATATTCCCTTGAAAATTTCTTCAAGCCGTATATCGTCAACAATTCGCTGGGAAACTCCGTAGACCACGTAAACATTAATTCCAACCGGCGGAGTGATCACTCCCATTTCAGTAATGAGAACAATGATGACACCGAACCAAATGGGGTCATAGCCAAGATTGACAACGATGGGGAAAAAAATGGGGATGGTGAGCATGATAAGGGCTAAGGAATCCATAAAGCATCCGCCAACGAAATATATGGCTATAATAATTCCCATAATTGCGTATGACGGGAGAGAAAATCCGCTTACCCAGTTTGCGATATTAAAGGGAATTCTGGTAACTGCAAGAAATTTCCCGAAAATAATGGCTCCTGCCACAAGGAACATCACCATGCATGAGCTTCTAAGTGTTTCATATAATGCATTTACAAAACCTTCCCAAGTGATCTGGCGGCGGACAACCGATATCATCAAAACACCAAAAGCTCCCACTGCTGCAGCTTCTGTGGGTGTGAAGAATCCTTTGAACAACCCTCCGATAACAAGGATAAACACAAGGAATATATCAATTAAACCGGTGAGGGATTTTAATTTTTCCGTTAATGTAAATTTCTCTCCTGCAGGCCCCTGTGAAGGGTCAATCCTGCATGTTATATAGATGCAAATGATAAAAAGTATTGTTATAAGTATGGCAGGAAAAATTCCCGAGACAAATAAAGCACCTATGGACTGCTCCGTTAATATACCGTAGATAATAAGAACAATACTCGGGGGCATTATCATCCCCAGCCCTCCGCCCGAAGACACAGATCCTGCAGCAAGTTCGTTGCTGTAATTATAGCGCTTCATTTCAGGCATTCCAACAGTTGCCATTGTGGCAGCTGTGGCAGGTGAAGAACCGCATACTGCGCCAAAGGCAGTACAGGAGGTTACCGTTGCCATGGCAAGCCCGCCCCTTGTATGACCGAGAAATTTATAAGCTGTACTGTACAGCTTGCGGCTGATCCCGCTGTTGAATGCGATCTGGCCCATTAAAATAAACAGGGGGATGGTTGTTAAATCATAGGAAGAAAATGACCCGTAAAAATTTCTCGAAAGGAGGTTCAGTCCTCCCTTCATCGATATAATAATACTGAAGCCCACAAACCCAACAAGGGTCATAACATAGGCAACTGGCATTTTTGTCATAAAAATAGCCACCATTATAATAATGCCGATAATACCAATCAAAGTCGGATCCATCTAATTCTTCCCTTATTTTTTGAAAAATTTAAAAATATCCTGAAGGATAAAAAGTGAAAAAACAAAAAAACAAAAGGACAGCAGGTAAATAATGTAATAAGTGGGAAATTGAAGATTCATTGATACCTCACCTACCTTTTGCATTGTTTGCGCGTATAACGCCATTCTCCATGTCACAATAACAAACAGAACCAGGGCCAGTACATCTGTACAAAATTTTACCACAGCCTGAGTTCTTAAAGAAAAGAGACGCATAAGTATTTCAACGCCAATATGACATTTTTCCTTATGAGCGTATGGAAGGCTTAACGCAATGACACAGGTTGACAGGATAGCAACTATCTCTTCCGCCCCGAAAATAGGATGGTTTAAAAGCCTTCCAACAACATCAATACAGGTTAATAAAACCATTCCGGCAAGGCAGATGGCGCTGATTATTTTCATCTTGTCCTGGATATAATCCAGAAAAGCCCAGAACTTATTCATTTTTTTACAAAAGTCCTTCAAATTTAATGGGGTGTGCATACAGGCGGGATCTTTTTAAAAAAGCTCACCGCCTGTAATGCAGCACTGATATTAAGATCAATTAAAATTCATGAGAATTTAAAACAAATCAGAGTCTGAAAAAAATAATTTTATCTTAAAAGTCCGGTTATCTTTTCAGATACTTTAAAAAAGAGGCCTGTCTATTCCGATTTTTTCAGATCCTGTTCAATAAATTTTACAATCTTTTCGCCGTTGAGGCCTTTTTTATTTAATACTTTTATATAATTATTAATAATAGGTCTTACAGCTTTTTTCCATCTCATGGATTCTTTCTTGTTAAGACCTATGAGTTCGCCGCCCTGTCCCAGAAAATATTTAATACCTACAAGGTCACTGTGATCCCA
>WGCX01000232.1 GCA_015493575.1 Desulfobacteraceae bacterium
GATATATTTTTTTTCCTTCAAAAAGAGACTGACAGGAAAACTCGATTATCAAGTTTTTTATAACATGTTAATATAATTGCATATCGGCTATAGAAACAAAAATCGATGGTGAATGTGGTACAAATTTTAAAACTCAAAAATATTAAGGCTTATCTTTTTTAGCAAAAAAATATTTTGAAAACACGTCATTTATATTCCCAGTATTTACAGGGCTTCAAAAAAAACTTGATCATCGAGTTATAGTTTATGAAGTATTGACATTGCTTTTTTAACTATGGTGTCTGGCGTAAATCCATATTCAGCAAGCACTCTTGCTCCCGGTGCAGATGCCCCGAATCCCTTTATTCCAATGACCCTGTCAGACTTTCCAACGTAACGTTCCCAGCCCATTGTTATCCCTGCTTCAACGGCAATGCGTGTTTGCACGGCAGGCGGCAGAATTCTCCGCTGGTAATAAGATGGCGCTTTTTCAAAAAGTTCCCAGCTTGGCATGCTGACAACCCTTGCATTTATACCCTTTTCTTTTAATATCTCGGCTGCTTTAATACATATATGGACCTCGGAGCCTGAAGCAATCAGAATAATATCCGGTGTTGAGTCTGTGTTCTGCAGAGTGTATGCACCGTATTGAAGTTCTCCATCGGTATCTTTTCTGTCAAGTACAGGAAGTTTCTGACGGCTCAGAACAAGGGCGGTGGGGCATGATGTATTGATTAAAGCCTGTTTCCATGCATCCGCTGTTTCCTTTGCATCGGCAGGTCTTATGACATTAAGTCCCGGAATGGCTCTTAAAGATGCAATCTGCTCTATTGGCTGATGTGTGGGGCCGTCTTCACCAACGGCAACACTGTCATGGGTAAAAACATATATAATGGGAAGCCCCATAATGGAAGCCACACGTATTGCTCCCCTCATATAATCTGCAAAAACAAGAAAAGTTCCGCCATAGGGGCGTATACCGCTGTGGAGAAACATGCCTGACATTACGGCACCCATGGCATGTTCACGAACACCAAATCTTATATTTCTCCCGTCATAGCTGCCTTTTTGAAATTCTTCTGAAAATTCAAGAAAAGTTTTATTTGAAGGGGCAAGGTCCGCCGAGCCCCCCATGAGTACCGGAAGATTTTCTGCAATACGGTTTAACACTTTTCCTGAAGCAGCCCTTGTTGCAATTGGGTCGTCTGAAGGTAAAAATTCAGGAATCTGTGCATCCCAGCCTGTTGTGAGAAATCCACTTATTGCATCAACGAATTTATCTGCATCTTCTGGAAATTCTGCTTTATATTCATGGAAAAGATTCTGCCATGCCTGTTCTTTTTTTTCACCTTCCGGAAAGGCTTTCCTGCATTCAAAAAGTATTTCATCGGGAACATAAAAACTTTTATCTTCCGGGACCCCATAGAATTTTTTAACAAGTTTAATCTCTTCTTCTCCAAGCGGGGAGCCATGGGCGCTTGAAGAATCCTGTTTATTAGGGCTTCCATAGGCTATGTGAGTCTTGACCTTAATCAGTGTGGGTTTATCCTGCTCCTTTCTGCCCGCTTCAATGGCAGCTTTGATTTTTGTTATATCATTTCCATCATCCACTGTGACAACATGCCATTGCATGGCCTCAAATCTGCCCTTTACATCCTCTGTAAAAGATATGTCCGTTCCACCTTCAATAGTTATGGAATTATCATCATAGATACATATGAGTCTGCCAAGACCAAGATGGCCCGCAAGGGATGCTGCCTCGTATGCAACACCTTCCATGAGATCACCGTCTCCGCACATCACATATGTGAAATGGTTAATTATTTCCTTTCCCTTTTTATTAAATCTTGCAGCAAGGTGGCGTTCAGCCATTGCCATTCCAACGGCATTGGCAAAGCCCTGTCCAAGGGGACCTGTTGTTGTTTCAACCCCGGGGGTAACTTTATATTCAGGATGTCCAGGGGTTTTACTTTCCCACTGCCTGAAATTTTTAATATCATTTAGTGTAACACCATAGCCCGTTAAATAGAGCAGGCTGTACAAAAGCATGGATGCATGGCCTCCGGAAAGTACAAACCTGTCCCTGTCTATCCAGGCAGGATTTTTCGGGCTGTGTTTTAAAAAGTATTTCCACAGGACGAATGCTGAAGGTGCCAGTCCCATGGGGGCTCCCGGATGTCCGGAGTTTGCCTTTTGTATGGCATCAATGGAAAGGGTTCTTATAGTGTTGATACATTGCTGGTCAATGTCCTGGTTGGCAGTAGCCATTTTTTTCTCCTGTTACTTTTGAATTTTTTTTATAACTGCCATGAGGCAGATCTGGACTGCGTTACACTGCCTCACAGCGAAAATAAAAAGAGCATCAGTTACTTTGCCAAAAGTGAGCTCTTTCTTATAAAAAAAAGAAATACGACGCAAATATTTACGTTTATTTCTATATTTATCAGAATCTTTGATTCTTTGAGACGGGTCTGGACTTGACTCCAGATCGGCCTCATGGGTGTTATTCAATACAGATAATACATTTAAAATCAAAATTAAAAATCATCATGTATTTTTATCTTAAATAGTATTGACTTTGTTTCTGCTAACTAACAGATTTAGTGATTGGAATCAATTATTGTCGTTGATGAATCTAAAATTATTAGTTTTTGCCGAGCATTTTCTTGAATATCTGTGGGTAGTTTTTTTGAAAATTTTCTACCAAATATTTTTTTGTTTCTTTGCATCTAAATGATTTAATCATGTAATAAATAATAACATCATTCGGTAATAATGCAACCCGTTAATGTTTTTTTGCTGGTTGTGGTATGTGTGCTTGCAAATATTTTGGTAACTCGTTGTTTTAGTGTTATATTGTGAGGGCTAACGCTCAGCATAACCAGCTAAGAAATGGCACAGAGCGAAGCGGCGCGCCATTTATCAATCCGAGTTCATGCTATTGTTGGACCACAAATTCCGTATAAGGTTTGATTTTGCTTAACGACGGACCAAGTGTTCTTTCAGCAACCTCTGTGTCATGAGCGGCCTGAGCACGCAACCAATAACCATTGGATAAACCAAAGAAACGGCACAAACGTAAGTCAGTATCAGCGGTTACTGAACGTTTACCTGCAACAATTTCGCTTATTCGCTGTGCAGGAACTCCAATTTCTTTAGCCAAACGATATTGGCTTAGCCCCATAGGTTTTAAAAACTCTTCTATTAAAATTTCACCTGGAGTTATTGGATCCAATTTTTTCATGAAAACACCCCTCAATGATAATCTACAATTTCGACATCTTCCGCACCGTCATCTTTCCAGTGAAAGCAGACTCGCCACTGGGCGTTAATACGGATACTATATTGACCAGAACGCTTCCCCTTGAGTGCTTCAAGATGATTGCCAGGTGGTATCTTTAAGTCATCAAAACGACCAGCGATTTCAAGCTGCCTTAGTTTCCGACGTGCAACCTTGGCAATGTTGGCAAACTTTCTTACATTATTGCACTTTGATAGCGATTCAGTATATTTACATTGAAATGATCTGATCATGCCGTATATAGTAACGTATCGCGTGATTAATGTCAAGCGTGACTATTGACCCACCGGGTAGCTGAGGGGACAGGCTTTTTAAACCCCAAAACTTCGATAAAAAGATAAATTTTCCTGAATCAGGAACTTCCGAAAAGGCCGCGCAGTAAGCCTGGTCCCTCTCCAACGTTCTGTTGGCCTAATTTTTTATATAGACCGGTTCTAAATTTTTGATCATAGGATAATGTTTGACATTTAGCGTTTTTAACTGCGCATTTTTTGAGTGACAAGCAGCAGCGATGATGGCATCTGCTAACCCTATACCATGAGATTTGCCAAAGTCGCGCTTATAAAGCCCGCCAATTCTGGCAATTTCTGAATCCATTGGAATGACATCAAAAAGGGAAACAAACTCATTCAAAATCGTTAATTCTTGTTTCCCCCTTACTCCTGCATATAGTTCAGCAATCACGATTGTGAACAAAATTATTTGAGAAGCATTGACGTTGATAAAGTCAACAGCTTGCTGATAGCCTCGTAAAAAATCAATGAGAACATCAGTATCAGGAAGGAATAGTTGCGCCATTGTTATTCCCTGTCCCATTCAGAACGTATTTTTCTAAAATCGGGGATATCGGATCGATCTTTCCAGATTCCGGCAGCTTCACATAATATCTTTTTTCGCCTTTCCTGACTTGCCTGTTCAATTAAAATATCAATTGCCTCCCGGATAAGTTCGCTTTGTTTTTTCCCTTGGATCTCTGAAAGTATGGCCAATTCAGCTCTCTGCTGATCCGTCAAATATATTTGAGTCCGTATCATTCTATACCCTCCATTTTAATGCATACATTACAGTTATACATCGTGGAGGTTTTGTCAAGGCCAACGTTGCGGTTCACCTGGCGCAGGGGCTTTCTGTAAACTTATAAAACACCTATAATTTTCAAAAACCAAAAAAATTTCCAAAACGGCTTGGCCCCTGCGATCAGGTGAAACCGCCTTGTTAGGAACTGGTTAATAATAAGCCTACGATATCTTGAAAAATTTTATCATACCGCTTAGCTCAAATCGATTTCTCGCTATAGGTCACATTGGAGGTGCTGTTTTTCCGATTGTTAAATATCGCAATCACCTCCTTCTTAAACCATTTCTTTTTCGTTGTGAGCGGGGATATTGCCATATGCTCAGGGTAAAATGACCAGCCTTCCCCTGTGATATCGCTTATTGGACATCGAGACCCTTTGCAAATATTATATGCTGATAGCTGTTTTTCAAAGCCTGATATAGACTTTGCCGCAATCACATATCAATCGATATCGCATATTATGGGAAATTTTGGTTTTCTAAACAAAAAGGATATAGTCACAATTGCTCGTTTTCCCTTCATAACATAGATTATAGATTTTAATATAAAAATAAATTTTCTACATGTTTATCGAAACATATCGTTGTCAATCTTGAAATATCAAGAAAATAATACAATATTAATTGTACGTTATAAAATATAATCGCTATAAAGTTTCCATATATATAAATATATGAGGAGTAGAAAAATGGATTTACATACTTTTTTCAGAAAAGAATGATGTATTTCCCCAAAAACCGTCAAGTACTAACAGGCATGGTTGAACAAATTCATGAGAGTTCACAATTTCGGTCTGGATAATATTCTCTTGAGGATTTAAAAACCTTTGAAAGAAATCTTGAACATCAGGGATATGAAGAATGGCAGATAAAACAGACACAGGAAGCTATTATATTGTATATTGAAAAATATTTACGGACAGGATGCGGCTTCGACATTATTCATACAATACAAAAAAACATATAGTGATTGGATCAGGCGTTTTATTCAATACACTGGCATTAAGTCTCCTGTTGATGCAGAGACAAAGCATGTCAAACGTTTTCTTACCTATCTCGCCGTTGAACGGAAAGTGGCTTCATCGACACAAAACCAGGCTTTTAATGCTCTGCTTTTCCCATCGGATAATCTTGCCGTTGATCCGAGAAGCGGGGTGGTCAGACGACATCATCCGGGGCAGCAAATTTTGCAAAGGGCAATGCGGAGCGCCGTAAAAAGTACAGATATAGAAAAAGCGGCTTCCGTCCATACCCTGCGCCATTCGTTTGCAACCCATCTGCTACAGGCTGGTTATGATATCAGGACTGTACAGGATCTGCCCGGTCATAAAGATGTTAGTACAACCATGATTTATACACATGTCTTAAGAAATGGTCCTTCAGGGGTGAAAAGTCCGGCAGAATTCTTAGAATAAAAATAACAGATATTTGCATCAAGCAATTCTACAATTGCATAATTGCAATAATAATAATTGCGATTATGCAATTGTATCTCCCTGATGTTATAATCCATTTTGCAACCTTAATATTTATAACTCATTAAAAATAAAAGATATTAATAGATAATTGACAAAAATATATAATGATGGCACATACTTTGCTTTATTGTTTAATAAAACACAGGAAGAGGCGCGGATATGAAAGTTGCTATTACAGTTTGGGGAAACAGGATTTCACCTGTTTTTGATTCTGCACACACACTTCTTATAGCAGAAATTGAAAACAAGCGGATTATTAACAGATATTATGAATCATTTAACCCTGAAATTTCATCACGTTTTACAGCAAAACTTGAAGAAATGGATATTTCAGTCCTGATCTGTGGCGCTATTTCAGAAGTACCCGCAGCAATTCTTGCAGAAAGTAAAATAGAGTTTATTCCTTTTATTTCAGGCAGCGCATTCAGAGTACTTGAAAATTTTGCATTAAAAGAGCCAATTATTCCGGGCTTTTTAATGCCTGGATGCAGGGGCTGCCATGGACAAGGGAAAAAAAATGCTTATTATGCTCAAATAAAGGGGGTGGAAAACATGCCGAGAGGAGATGGAACAGGACCCCAGGGTCAGGGACCTGCAACGGGAAGAGGTCAGGGCGGATGCACGACCGGAAACCGTGGACAGGGACAGGGCCAGGGAAAAGGTCAGGGACGTGGACAGGGCAAAGGTAGAGGTGCTGGACGCGGACAGGGCAGAGGTCAGGGAAGGTAAAAATAACTATCGTTATGGTCGGTAAAGTATTGTCCGGCCATAACGGAATATGAAAGATGTGTTAAATTCTTTCAGATAGAACATTGAATAACCAAGGCGGGCGATACCCGCAAACCATTTGCCTTTCCCCAATTTCTTGTTTTCCTAACAGGAATTGAGGAGTAAGGCGCTAAGATAGACGGAGGTAGATATTATGCCAGGACTTAATGGAACAGGACCAACAGGGGCAGGCCCCATGACAGGTGGAAGAAGAGGATTGTGCAACGCAGCCGGCTCAGGATACACACCACAGCCCATGGGAAATGGAATGAATTTTAACAGAGGTATGGGCCGTGGTTTTGGCAGAGGATTTGGAAATGGTTACGGTATGGGAATGGCAAGGGGCTTTGGCAGAGGCATAAACCGGGGACAGACACCCTTATATGCACAAAATCCCGGGAATGCCGATGAAGAGTTAAATATTCTTAAAGCCCAGGCCAATGCAGCGCAGAGCAACCTTGACGTAATCAACAGAAGAATCAGCGAACTTGAAAATTCATCTGATTAACATTCATTGTTAACTTAACTTTTAAGCTGACTGTTTATAGATGGATGCATGTATAAAAAGTTTTTCAAAAATGGGCAGGATAAGTTTGCCCTGCTCATTCTTTTTATACATGCATTTAAGCTTTAAACAGAACAGACTCAGTTACAGGAGAAATTTAATAAATGATTTCCATCTTACTGGCAGGTGAAAACAGAGACAATCTATCGGAGCTTGCAGCAACTCTTAAGGACAACAATGTGAATATTGACTGGGCAGATTCCGGCGGTGCAGCCCTTTCCATGATTAATGATAAAAAATTTGATCTTGTTATTACAGATGAAAAATTTGCCGACATGACAGGGCGAAAGCTTGTTGAAAAAATTATTTCCATAAATGCCATGATGAACTGCATTGCTGTGAGTTCCCTGTCACCCAAAGACTTTCATGAAGAATTCGAGGGGCTTGGCGTTTTAATGCAGCTTCCACATAACCCCGGCAAAAAGGAAGCTTATGACCTTATTGAGTATTTAAAAAAAGTATTAAACCTTACTGAAAAATAAACCGGACTTAAATAAAGGATCTGCCCAATGGCAGGTATAACAATTTTTAAGGAGAACCCGACTGATGATTATCAGTATTGCAAGCGGAAAAGGCGGGACAGGAAAAACAACGATTGCAACAAACCTGGCATTTGCACTTGGCGAAAATGTGCAACTGCTTGACTGCGATGTTGAAGAACCCAATTCCCATCTTTTTTTAAAACCTGAAATTAAGGAAGAGATACCGGTTATTGCCCCTATTCCTCTGATTGATGAAGACAAATGCACCTATTGCAAAAAGTGCATGGAAATATGCAGATTCGGCGCAATTGCCATTGTGGGAGAAACTGTTCTCACCTTTCCGGAACTCTGCCACAGCTGCGGAGGGTGTATTGCGGTATGCCCTGAGAATGCAGTGTCTGAGATGGACAGGGAACTTGGAAAAATTGAAAGGGGCAACCTTGATCTCATAGAGTTTATAAGCGGACGTCTCAAGGTGGGTGAAGTTATGGCTCCTCCCATTATCAAGGATGTGAGAACTTACGAAAAAAAAGATTTTATAAACATTGTTGATGCTCCTCCCGGAACATCCTGCCCTGTTATTGCTTCAATGAAAGGTGCAGATTTTATTCTTCTTGTTACAGAGCCTACTCCGTTTGGACTCAACGATCTAAAACTTGCCGTTGAAGCGGTTAAGATCCTTGGTATTCCCCATGGGCTTGTCATCAACCGTGCAGGCATTGGCAATGATGATGTTAAAAAATATGCAGAAAAAGAAAATTTGCCCATATTGATGGAAATACCCTTTGACAGAAAAATAGCTGAAACCTATTCAAAAGGAGAACTTGTAGTCAGGGCAATGCCCGAGTGGAAGGAAAAATTTTTAAATCTGTACAATCAAATCAAAGAACTGGCTGGACAAAGGAGTTAATAACGATGAAAGAACTTATTGTTTTAAGCGGTAAGGGCGGAACAGGCAAAACAAGTGTTTCTGCCGCTTTTGCAGCCATTGCTGAAAACATGGTGATGTGTGATGCTGATGTTGACGCTGCAGACCTTTATCTGCTCCTTGATCCTGATATTCAGAGGCGAACTGATTTTAAGGGCGGGAACGTTGCTTTAATAAATCCTGATAAATGTACACAATGCGGATTATGCCATGAATTGTGCAAATTCGGTGCCGTGGAAGAAACGGAACAAGGTTATGAAATTGATGAAATCGAATGCGAAGGCTGCGGGGTATGCGTTGATCTATGTCCTGAAAATGCCATTGATTTCCCGATCAAGACCTGCGGAGAATGGTATATCTCGGATACACGTTTCGGACCAATGGTACATGCAAAACTTGGAATTGCAGAGGAAAATTCCGGAAAACTTGTGGCGCTGGTAAGACAGGAAGCAAAAAAAATAGCAGAGGCAAAAAAACTTGATCTGATCATAACTGACGGACCTCCCGGAATAGGTTGTCCGGTTATTGCATCCATTGGTCAGGCAACTGCCGTCCTCATTGTTGCAGAACCAACGGTATCAGGTCTTCATGATATGGAAAGAGTCGCAGATCTGGCAGCTTTTTTCAAAGTCCCTGCCATGGTTTGCATCAATAAATATGATTTGAATGATGATCAGACAGATGCAATTGAAAAAACTGCCATGGACAAAAATATTGAGGTTGTAGGCAATATTCCCTTTGATCCGGATTTTACAAAATCAATGATTCAGGGAAAAACTATTTTTGAATATGACAATAATTCCCAGGCAAGCCGCGTCATAAAGGGAATATGGAATAAAATCATGAAAAATCCTGTTATGAATAAATAGGAATTTCTTATAACGGTCATGAGGCGGATCTAAGCAGTAGTGTGAATATAAATTCATTTAATTTAATTTTAAAAAACAAGGAAGATTGAAATTATGGAAAACGGACGAATTGCAGTTCCTTCAAATGGTGAAGGCGGACTTGACGGAATGAGATCAGGACATTTTGGACATTGTGATGTATTTACATTTATTGATGTGGAAAACGGCGAGATAAAAAATGTTTCTACTCTTCAGAATCAGGAACACGTTCAGGGCGGATGCATGGTGCCTGTAAATTTACTGGCTGACAACAAGGTTACAGCCCTTATCGTCGGTGGTATTGGAATGAGGCCGTTGATGGGATTTAAACAGGTTGGTATTGATGTTTATCATGATGACCAGAGACCTGAAATAAGACCTGTTGTGGAAGATCTCATTGCAGGAAAGCTTCCTGAAATTCAGAGCGATCAGGTGTGCGGCGGTGGTGGCGGCGCAATGTAACAGGGGTAAATTTAAAAAAACAGGAAAAATCTGTTTACAAAAAGGAATAAACAATGAAAATAGCTGTGACATCCAAAGGGAATAATCTGGATTCAGAGGTTGATCCCCGTTTTGGAAGGGCTGCTTATATAATTATCGTTGATACAGATACCCTTGAATTTGAGGCTCTTGACAATTCAGTAAACGCAAATTCATTCAAGGGTGCCGGTATCCAGGCAGGAGCAATGGTTGGTGAAAAGAAAGCAGAAGCCCTGCTCACCGGGTTCTGCGGCCCCAATGCTTTTAAAACTTTAAATGCTGCAAATGTAAAAGTTGCCAATAATGTAACAGGGACTGTGAAAGAAGCCGTTCAGGCATTTAAAGATGGAAAAGTAACATTTGCCGATGAGGCAAATACAGATGGACACTGGTAAAAAAAAACAGGACAAAAGATAAGGATTAATTAAGGATTAATATGGAAAATTCTCAAAAAACAACAAATATTGCAGGCAAAATGCCAGAGCCTGATCCAGATGAGCTTGCGAGAAAAGCTCTTACTAAAATTAAAAATAAATTTCTGATCATGAGCGGGAAAGGCGGTGTTGGAAAAACAAGTGTATCCGCCAATCTTGCCATGGCCCTTGCAGGCAGAGGCTTCAAGGTAGGATTAATGGATGTTGATGTACACGGTCCTGATATTCCAAGAATGCTTGGGCTTAAAGGTATGCTCGGCGCAAGTCAGAACCATAAAATTTCCCCCATACCCTATTCAGAAAATTTAAGTGCGGTTTCAGTGGAATCACTCATGCAGGACAGGAACAAGGCAATAATCTGGAGAGGGCCGCTTAAGCACAGTGCCATCAGGCAGTTCATCGGAGATGTGGATTGGGGAGAATTAGATTTTCTGCTCATAGATTCACCTCCGGGAACAGGGGATGAACCATTGACAATTGCCCAGTTGATCAATGATGCCAAAGCAATAATTGTCACCACACCCCAGGAAGTTGCACTTGCAGATGTAAGAAAATCAATTGATTTTTGCAAAACGGTAAAAATGGACGTATTTGGCCTTGTTGAAAATATGAGCGGTTATACCTGTCCGAAATGCGGTGAAACTATTGATATTTTCGGAACCGGCGGGGGAGAAAAAACTGCTTCAGCTTCCGGTCTGCATTTTCTTGGTAAAATTCCCATTGACCCCAATGTTGTAAAATGCGGTGACACAGGTACAGCCTATCAGGAAAAATATACCGATTCTGCGGTGACAAAGGCTTTTACAAAAATAGCAGACAAAATGGCAAAACTCTGTGAATTGTAGGCAGAACTCTGTGAATCGTAAGAAATACTATAATGAATGAAAAATATTATTCCCGCACAAATATACTAAGAGACAAAGACAGGGTAACAGGCATTCAGGACACTTAGATGTAGACGTCCTCTCTTAAAATCCGGTGCTTTGTGCGGGGTAATAAATAAAAATGACTTTTTAACGGCCATGGGGCAGATCCCGATACTCTCAGACTGCCTCAAAAAATCAAATATTCTTGTTGATACAGGCGAGATGATGCCCATTATTTCGGATTCAAGGGAAAAAGCCATTAACGGAAAAATCCATACTTTTGAACAGGGTCTTGCAATGTGGGGCTTAAAGCCTGAAAATATTGACATTGTAATCCATACCCATCTTCACAACGATCATTGTGAAAATGATTACAAATGTGTTAATGCAGATATTATCATTCCGCTGCACGAGCCTGAATATGCATCGGTTAAGACCATTGGATAAAGGGTATTGAATTCAAGGAGATTTAAAATGAAATTAGCAGCAAGCGCAACAGGTAAAGAACTTGATTCGCAGATTGATCCGCGTTTCGGAAGATCTGCATATTTTATTATTATTGAAACAGATGATATGAGTTTTGAAGCATTTGAAAACGAGAATATCGGCATGAACACCGGCGCTGGTATTTCCTCTGCAAATTTTATCGTTTCAAAAGAGGTTAAAGCCCTTTTGACAGGCAATTGCGGACCCAAGGCAATGCAGGTTTTTTCAGCAGCTGGTATTGACGTTTTTACCGGGCAGACCGGAATAGTAAAGGATGCAGTTGAAAATTACAAAAAAGGATTATTGCAGTCTTCACCTGAAGCTACAGTACCTGAAAAAGCAGGTGTCTCAGGAGCAGGTGCCTCCACCGGCGGTATGGATACGGGAAGAGGCCAGGGTATGGGTGGCGGAGGCAGAGGTATGGGAATGAGTGGAGGCGGCCGCGGCATGGGCGGCGGTGGCGGAATGGGCATGGGCGGCGGTCGTGGCATGGGCGGCTGCAGAGGCGGCGGAGGCCGCGGTATGGGCGGCGGCGGTCGTGGTATGGCAACAGGAGCAGGCGTATCCGCATTTAACACTGCAGGGAAAAACAATCCTGTAACAAAAGAAGAAGAACTTCGTATGTTAAAAGAGCAATCTGAAAACTTAAAAAGACAGATGCAGGATATTGAGAACAGAATCAACAATCTCAAATAATGTCTGGACAAAACCTGATCCGCCTCATGGCCGTTATAAACAATTACTTAAAATGAAGTTCCATGGAATCAAAAGATATGATAACCGTAAACGTTAATGTTGATATCACCACAGAAACTCTCAAGGCGATTGTGGAAAATGCAAAAAAAATTGCAGGCCGTAATGAAAAGGGAGTTTACAAAGTTGATACCGCAGACAAGGTAAGCGAAATGATTTCAAAATTTCTCATGGAAAATGATTTTGAAACCTATGCAAAAGAGATCGGGAATATGAAATGAAAACGGAAATAAAACCCATAGGCTTTGTATATACTGATGCAGAAACAATTCCAAGACACTGGAGCCTTTCCGATGTTGAAGGCACCTTGAAAATTAAGAAGGAATATATTCCAGGACTTAAGGATATTAAACCGGGGCAGAAAATAGTTGTGCTGTTTTTATTTCACAAAAGTTCAAAATTCACGACTGCTCTGCTCTTTCAGACTCCGCCCCATAACAGGGAAAGAAAAGGGGTTTTCAGCATCTGCTCTCCTTTCAGACCCAACCCCATTGGAATGTCCGTTGTCAAGGTGCTTGAAATAAATGGAGGAATAATTCAAGTTAAAGGGATTGACATGCTGAACGAAACTCCCATAATTGATATCAAACCGTATATTGAAAGTAAATATGACTGCCCGAGTTATGATGATAAACAGTAAACTGCAAATAAGACAATATGTATCCTTTCTGCGGACAGCAAGGCTGTCCCGTGGGAATTGAAAGTGCAGGATTATTAGGGGTTGTTTTTGCAATTCTTATTCGCAGCTGGAACAAAATAATTATTTTTGTCAAAACAATTTTATAAGAGATAGGGCATTCTTTAATTTTAGTTTACACTTTTTATAACTGCCATGAGGCAGATCTGGACTGCGTTCCAGCGCCTCACAACGAACATAAAAAGAGCATTTGTGACTCTGTCAAAAATGAGCTCTTTCTTATAAAATTTTAACCACGAAATACATGGAAGGCACTAAAAGTATAAAAATGACGTGCAAAAAGTGTAAACTACTTTTGAAGCATTATGAAGGATGCTGGAAATAGAATATAATTCTGTAAAAGTATACTAAGGAGGCGTTATCATGGCAAAAATGCCGGAAAATGTAAAATCAATGTTTAAACATCAGGGAATCGTAGTTTTCTCAACAGCTTCCAAAGACGGTGTCCCCAACGCAGTACCCATTGGCGCAAAAAAAATAATTGATGATGAAACCATACTGATATCAGACCAGTATTTTGGGAAAACCCTGAAAAATATCACGGAGAATCCAATTGCCGGTATTACATTCTGGGATCTCAAGTCCCATGAGGGCTATCAGATAAAGGGTACTATTACAATTGAAACTCAAGGGAAACGTTTTGAAGATACGGCAAAATGGATTGAAAAAATCGGAAAGGCAAAAAACAAACCTTTAAAATCAAAGGGAGCTGTTATTTTTAAAATAACCGATATTTACTGCGTTACGTCGGGAAAAGACGCTGGTAAAAAAATTGCCTGAAAAGCCATGATTCAATTCGGTATTGCACCTTTAGGATCGGAGATGAAATTACGAAAATATCAATATGGAAACGAAAATGACGGAAACGGAAGAAAAAATAAAAAAAATTTTAAATGATATCCGACCCATGCTCCAGCAGGATGGAGGTGATGTGGAATTTATAAGTTTTGAGAATAAAGTGGTAAAAGTCAGATTAAAAGGGGCATGTACAGGGTGCGCCATGTCCCGGATAACACTTAAAAACGGCATAGAAAGGGTTTTGGTGAAACAGATTCCCGAAATCAAATATATTGAAAATATTGAATAACTGCATTTATAAACTCAAATCCCTGAATTATCTGTTTCAGGATCGAAAAGCAATTGTTTTCAAATAATTTATTTTTCGATCCTTAACGCAGGATAATGATGGATGCTGCAACCGGAGTAGAGGACAAAAGAAACAAGATGGAAAACCATACACCTGACCAGGGCACTGATTTTTTTAAAGATCATTCCGCCCATTATATTAAAATGGCCTATCGCAATGATAGGAGAGAACGTCTTGAAAAACCTGACGGATATGGAAAAAGGACAGGAGAATGCAAAGACACCATAGAAACATTTGTCATGGTTGAAAATGGAAAAATCAAGACGGTTTCCTTTGACACAGACGGCTGTATTAATACCAATGCCTGTGCCAACGCAGTATCCATGCTTGCAGAGGGAAAGACAATTGAACAGGCATGGAAAATTACAGCTGAAAATGTAATAGACTACCTTGGTACTCTTCCACAGGAAGAAACGCATTGTGCAGAACTTGCAGTAGGGTCCTTTTATCTTGCTCTTTCTGATTTTCAGAGAAATGAAAGAGACCCATGGAAAAAAATGTATAAAAAATATTAAACATTACCTGACCTGCCATGAGACAGATCTGATAAATTTTAATTGCAGGCATCCATTCACGCATGGAAGGTCATGCATGAAAGCTATACTGAAAAGTTGTGTATGAAATCTCTACATGCAGTTATGGATACCTTTTTGTGTTAATAATCATAAAATAAAAAGGAGACGTAAAATGGCTGTAAATTTTCCACAGATTGGAAGTAAAGTTATTGCAAAGGTAATTGAAACAAAGGCAGACTGTACCATTGGAATGAAACCCGGTGATGAATTTGAGCTGAGCACCCACAAATGCGGTGATTTCTGCGGTTTATTTTATCACAATATTGCAGGCTGGGTAAAAATTCTGCAGTTCGGGGGAGCATTTCCTGTATTTGAAGATCCCGATGTCCAGGTATGGGAATGTCCCAATGCTAACAATCGTGTCAAAGTAGAATTAAGAAGGGTAAAAGAATAATTCTGCTGCATGAATGTTTTCGCTATTGGGATCACGAACAGACAAATTCATTATTCTTCAATATTAGTACATTTAAGCATATCGGCCTCCATACAGCACAATAATTTAGACAAATTTTACTGTATGGGGGTCAATTCACATTATTTCCTCCAGCACTTACATTCATTTATCACAAAGCCTCAGAACTACCTCAGAACTACGAACGATAGTTTCCCACATCTGTAAAAATTAGATATTCAAAACAATCTATTTTTCAAAAAAGAAAACTTGACCTGGGCAACCAATTTTGTTAACCAGTCATCTAACATTATGTTAACTAACGGCCATGAGGCCGATCTGAAGACTCTCAGACTGTCTCACAACAAATGTTGAAACTCTAATAAATAAAGGTACTTTGAACAAGTTTCATATAAAAAAAATAGCAGAATCAATACAATGAAAGAAAAAATTTTAAAGCGTCTTTTTGTTTCAGGAGGCGAGGTAATTTCAGGGGTGCAGATCAGTATAGAACTTGGCATATCAAGGGTTGCCGTGTGGAAACATATTAAAAAGCTCATTGAAGAAGGATATGAGATTACCTCCTCTTCAAAGGGGTATAAATTAATAAATCCTGATGATCTGCTGGCTCCATTCTGTTTTGATAACGAGAAATACCATATACATTTTTTCCCAAAAATTTCTTCAACAATGGATACAGCAAGGGAAATGGCAAGAAACAGTGCACCGCACCTGACTATAGTTGTGGCGGAGGAGCAGACAAAAGGCCGCGGAAGGCTCAACAGGCAATGGCTGTCTTCAAAGGGAGGCCTGTGGTTTACGATTATTCTCAAACCTGATCTTCCTCCTGTGCTTTCATTCAGAGTTAATTTTGCAGCGTCCCTGTGCCTTGCAAAAACATTGAGAAAGCTGTTTAAAATTAACGCCAGTGTGAAATGGCCCAATGATATTCTTGTAAACGGAAAAAAACTTGCAGGTCTTTTATCGGAAATGGAAACAAAAGCAGATATGATTTCCTTTGTAAATATAGGTATTGGACTAAATGTCAACAATTGCCCTGAAAAAAGAGAACCCAATGCTGTTTCAATAAAAAATATCCTTAACAAAAAAGTTTCAAGAAGAGAAATACTGATAACTTTTCTTGATGAATTCAAGTCAGAACTTCCCAGAATTTATGATAAAGATCCAAATGGAAAGAATAAAGATATAATTGAAAAATGGAAAAAATATACATCCACAATCGGCAGGCAGGTGACCATCGAGACTTCTGAGAGTACATCAAACGGACTTGCCGTTGACGTTGACTCTTCAGGAGCCCTGATACTGCAGCAGGACAATGGAATAAAGAAAAGAATTATATATGGGGACTGTTTTTACGGATAAAAACCCAAAGCGTGCTTATCCTTATTTTCGTATTTTTAAAATACTTTTAAAATTTCACAGGGAAAAATAGATATGAATATATCAAATCAACTCAGGATGACGGTTTATGC
>WGCX01000233.1 GCA_015493575.1 Desulfobacteraceae bacterium
CGGCATACTTCATTTCGGAAAGAATCCTGGCAAGCACCGTGCTGCCCACAGTATCGATTGCGCCTGCCCATTTTTGAGTTTCAAGTGGCTGGGGCATCCTTGACCATTCTTCACCGCTTACAAACTCTTTTGCTCCTATCTGTCTTAAGTAGTCGTGGGTTGATTCCTGCCCGGGTTTGGTAAGAGCAGTTACTTCATAACCGAGTCCGGAAAGAATGGCCACTGCATTGCTGCCCACTCCGCCTGCAGCACCGGTTACAATCACCGGACCGCTGACAGGTTTTACTCCGGCTTCTTCAAGGGTCATGGCAAGCAGCATGGCAGTATAGCCTGCTGTACCGATGGCCATGGCTTTTTTTGTGTCCATACCTTCAGGAAGCGGTATTAAGAAATCGGATTTAATTCTGGCCATCTGCGAATAACCACCCCAGTATCTCTCACCCACACTCCATCCATTTAATATCACCTTGTCACCGGGTTTGAAAAAGGGAGATTCTGATTCAACCACAGTTCCTGCAAGGTCAAGGCCCGGCACCATGGGAAAGATACGAAATATTTTATTAAGGTTCGCAAATCCCAGACCCTCTTTATAATTCAACGTGGAGTAGTCCACCTGGATAAGCACATCTTCCTCAGGCAGATCTGCAACAGTCAGCTGCTTAATTGCCGTCATTAGTCCGTCATCATTTTTTTCTACTACGAGAGCTTTAAAGGTTTCTTTATTTGTCATGTTGTATATTCCTCCTGAAGCGGGCGGTGCCCGCAACCCATAAAATACGAAAACCAGAGATAATAAACCAATTGTAATTTTGTTACCAGTAAAACAATTTAAACGAAAATATGTTATTTGTCCACCATGCCGGTATTTTTTTAATCCATGGTTTTGGGTTTTGCAAAATCTTTTTGATGATGCTTAAGCCTCATGGCAGTTATATATCGGGCGTTTCCACATCAGGATCTTTTCAACCGGAGTACAAAATTTTGTAATTGACGTATGTTTTGTATACAGGATACAATAAAATATGATAAAGAAATTAATACATGCAGGTGTACCGCTGCTACTTTACACCTGCACGCTTGATATCTGCAGATGCATAAAACGAAAAAATTACTGCTTGCCGGTACACCGGAAAAAGCTAAATGATGAACAAATATTTAATGATGATTTAAGGAATTGTAGAAATATTCATGCCTGACATAGTTAAGGAAAAATCTTCCTGGCATTTAAAACAATCGTATTTTATTAATCTCATTCTACCGGGTATTTTTCTGATTGTTGTTACTGCTCTCGGTGTTGTAATGGTCTCACAGATTAATAAGCAGGGAAGAATGAATGCGGCCAGTGCCCTTACAGCAATACTTAAGACAAATCAGGAGGGTATGCATCTCTGGCGTAACAATATTTCCTCAGAGGTTAAAGCCTGGGCATCATCAGAACAGCTTATAAAACTTGTTGAAAGGGATCTTGAACTTCCGGCAAACAGGCATGCATTACTCAATGGTAAAGCTCTCGAAGATCTGAGAAAATTTTTTGCGCCGAGACTGCACTCGGGCAGATTCAACGGTTTTTTTATCATAACACCCGATTTCATCAATACAGGCTCAATGAGGGATGCAAACATTGGAACGTTCAGCCTCATCGCTCAACAGCGTATGAATTTATTAAAAAGAAGCTTTCAGGGGGAAACTGTTTTTATTCCTCCCATATATTCGGATGTGCCACTCAGGGATAAAACCGGAAAAATGGTCCCGCAAATGCCCACCATGTTTTTTGCAACACCGGTAAGAAATTTTAAAGGCAGAATTATAGCTGTGATGACTGTCCGGGTTAAGCCTGAGGTCGATTTTGCCCGTGTAGCTCTCATGGGTAAGCTTGGTAAAACAGGCGAAACATATTTTTTTGACGAAACAGGCAGAATGCTTACCCCAAGCCGGTTTGAAAATCATCTGAGAGCAGTTGGCTTAATAAAAGGAAATCAGACAAGCATGCTGCATCTGAAAATAAGAGACCCCGGTGTGAATTTGCTTAAGATTCACCGTAAAATATCTGTCAGATCAGACAGGCCGCTTACCCATATGGTTCAGATGGCTCTTAAACATGTTGCAGGATTTGATATAAACGGATACCGCAACTATCTCGGAGTCAAGGTGATCGGTTCGTGGCTTTGGGATAACGAACTTGGTATAGGAATGGCTGCGGAGATGAATCTCGCAGAGGCAACCCGTGCATCTGACCGGATACGTTCATTGTTCATCATCATTAACAGTGGAATTATTGCCTTTGGGATTATGATATTTTTCATAATTTCAAGGATAAGGAATCAGGCGGAAAGCAGAATAATTAAAAGTGAGATGAGGTATAAATCACTTGTGGAAACAACACCCGACTGGGTATGGGAAGTTGATAAAAATGGAATTTACACATATTCCAGTCCGAGAATAAGGCAGCTTTTAGGTTATGAGCCAGAAGAGGTGATCGGTAAAACTCCATTTGATTTTATGCCGTCTGACTCAGTGGAGGATATCAAGGCGGAATTCAGCGCAATTATTGCCGAACAAAAAAACTTTCATGGAATTGAGAATATAAACCTGCACAAAAACGGAACAAGAATTGTACTTGAAACAAGCGGGGTGCCGGTTTTCGACAATAACGGCGATTTCAAAGGATTTCAGGGTATTGATCGTGACATAACAAAACGAAAAGAAATAGAACAGGCTTTGCTGAAATCAAAACAGGAGCTTGAACTGCGTGTTGCGAAAAGGACATTGGAACTCCAGAAAACAAATAAAAAATTATCTTCCATACTGGAAAAAACAAGTCAGGGGTTTTATATAGTCGATAACAATGCATTTATAATGGATATTAATCCTCAAATGGCAAAAATCTTGGGAAGGTCAAGGGAAGAGATCATAGGACATTCGTTCCTTGAATTTGTGGATGAAGAAAACCGGAAAATATTCATGGAACAGATAAATATAAGAGAGCATGGAAAGGATTCCTCATATGATGCCAAGCTGCAGCGGCCCGACGGGAGTAATGTGTCCTGTTATTTCAGTGCCACCTGTTTTAACGATGAAAACGGGGATAAAATAGGATCTTTTGCCCTTGTAACAGATATTACGGAACGAAAAAAATTTGAGGAGAAATTAAGCAGGGCAAAAATCAGGGCTGAAAAGGCGAACCAGGCAAAGTCAATTTTTCTTGCAAGTATGAGTCATGAACTGAGAACACCTCTGAACGCAATTCTCGGCTTTACCCAGTTACTTGAAACAAAAAGCTTAAATATTGACGGTAATGATCTTAACAGGACATATTTGTCAAAAATAATGCATTCGGGTAGGCATCTTCTCGGGCTTATTGACGAAATTCTTGATCTTGCTAAAATTGAATCAGGTGGAATGGCCCTGTCAATGGAAACCATTGATATCTGTCCACTTGTGATGGATACAATTGAATTTGTTCAGCCCATGGCAATGTCACACAAGGTGGCAATCATACCTGAAAAGCCTGAAAAACCAATTTACATCAATGCTGACCGGACAAGATTCAGTCAGGTGATTGTAAATCTGCTTACAAACGCCGTAAAATACAATATCCCCCATGGAAAGGTTATGATCTCATGTACAATGTCAGACAATACTCTGCGTCTTAATGTGGAAGATACCGGCCCTGGAATAGAAAAAGATAAAATCGATCAGCTTTTTGATCCTTTTAACCGGCTTGGGGCGGAAACCTCCAACATTGAGGGCACCGGAATAGGTCTTACAATAACAAAAAAATTTGTTGAAATGATGGAAGGAAGTATCGGGGTGGAAAGCAGGCCCGGAACAGGAACAAAATTTTTTATTGAATTTGCCCTGGCATCTCCGCCCGTGAAAATGGCGGATAAAAACAGGAGAAATGAGCCGGATGAACTCACCCTTACCGGGCAGTATACACTGCTGTATATTGAAGACAATATGATAAACCAGCAGCTTGTTGTTGCCATTTTAACAGATCATCCGAATATCACACTTCTTACTGCAGAAACAGCTTTACAGGGGATAAAAACCGCTGTCAACAGGCAGCCCGATCTGATTCTCATGGATATAGGGCTTCCCGACATGACAGGCTTTGAGGCGTTTGAAGTGCTTAAGACGAAAAAGGAAACAAAGCATATTCCTGTAGTTGGACTTAGTGCTGATGCAATGCCCCTTGATATCAAAAAAGCAATGGATGCGGGATTTGCAGATTATCTCACAAAACCCATTAACCTTGGGAAATTTTATAAGGTCATTACAAAAATTATTAATACATATAAACAATCATCATGATATGGATCGAAAA
>WGCX01000234.1 GCA_015493575.1 Desulfobacteraceae bacterium
GAAACATTATTTTGAATTTTGCAGCGGTCCCCCACTACAACATCCGGACCCACAACAACATTCTGACCGATATTGCAGCTTTTGCCTATGACAGTATTTTTAAGAAGATGGGAAAAATGCCATACTCTCGTGCCTGCACCTATTTCCACATTCCAATCAACTTCAGATGTGGGATGAATAAAGATATCATCACTGTTATTTAATTTTTCAGATACCATGGAAATTCCACTTGTTATGTGAATTAATAATTAGAATCGGAGATGAAATAAGTTGTTCAGAATGCAATTCAATATCTTTTCAGCTGATCGGCCATCTCCGTATTCGGAGATATAAGAACCGGCAGCGGGTTTTTCCTGTGCTGCTGCAGCTAATATCCGGTTGGTTTCAGCTCCGGCAAGGATATTCCAGCCGGCATCAATAGTTTCTGTCCACTCGGTCTCATCACGCAGGGTTATGCATGGCACGGAATGGAAGTATGCTTCTTTTTGTATTCCACCGGAATCTGTTAATATAACGGATGCATTTTTTTCAAGGCATACCATATCCAAAAACGAAACAGGATCAATCAAATTCAATTTTCCGGCAATATCATTCAGGCCAAAACCTGAAATCCTGTCTGCTGTTCTGGGGTGCAAAGGTAAAACCACTTTCTGGGTTTTATTCAGTTCAGCAAGCGCTAATAGAATTGAACCAAGTCGTTCTTTGTCATCGGTATTTTCAGCCCTGTGGACAGTTGCAAGAAAATAATGCTTTGGTTCAAGTCCGAATTTCATCATGGTACCACCGGACTTATCAGCCAGTTGCGCTGCCTGAAGAGCTGCATCATACATGACGTCCCCAACATGGAAAACGCCCTTTGTAATCCCCTCGCTCATAAGGTGCTTTACCGCCTGTAAAGTAGGGCAGAAAAGAAAATCGGAAATATGATCAGTAAGAATCCGGTTGATTTCTTCAGGCATTTCTCTGTTAAATGAACGAAGTCCCGCTTCAATATGAGCAACGGGGATCTTAAGTTTTGATGCTGCAAGGGCTCCAGCAAGCGTGGAATTTGTATCACCATACACCATAACCATATCAGGCTTTTCGGCCATTAACACAGCCTCGGTCTTTTCCAGCATTTTCCCGGTCATTGCACCATGCGAAACAGCCTTTACCCCTAAATTATATTCTGGTACAGGAATCTCCAGCTGCTCAAAAAAAATATCAGACATATTTTTGTCAAAATGCTGACCTGTATGAATAATAATTTCATTAATACAATCCTCATCTAAAGAGGTCTCATTGTATTGCTTTATTACCCTTGATACCGGAGCTGCCTTTATAAACTGGGGCCTTGCACCGATAATTGTAATAATTTTCATATTGTCCCTGCATATTCAGAGTTAGATAATAAAAGGATGCTTCTCACCTTTTTTAAAATCTATTTTTGCATTTCTGATTTTATAAACCGTCTCCAGACTCGGTCTTGCCTGCGATAAACCGAATCCGTTTCCATTAATAATATTCTGATAACTTAAGGTATGCAGATCCGTGAACCCTCCGCTGAACTCAATTTCCTCACCGTTTACCGTTATCGAACGAAATGTCCTCTGGCCTGATGCCGCAACATCTTTGGGCAAAGTTGTTTTATCAACGCTTAAAAACCATCTTACCCTTGCTTTTTCAAGCTCAAGATACCCTGCTGCTTTGTCAGGTTCAAGTAGATGAACGATATTATCCTGAACCTTTCCGAAAATCCAGATCAGCATATCAAAAAAATGAATCCCTATGTTCGTGGCAATCCCGCCTGATTTAGAGCTGTCCCCTTTCCAGGAAATAAAATACCAGTGTCCCCTTGAAGTGATATAGGTCAAATCAATATCATATTTTTTGTCAGCTGGTGCATTATCTATTCTTTCCTTAAGTTTTATGAGGGCAGGATGCAAACGTAATTGCAGGATATTATAAACCTGGCAGCCGGTCTCCGATTCAATTTCCTCAAGAGCATCTATATTCCACGGGTTAAGCACAAGGGGTTTTTCACTGATTGCATGTGCTTTATTTCTTAAGGCAAACCTTATATGGGCATCATGAAGATAATTGGGAGAGCAGATACTGACAAAATCAATTTTCTTATCTTTTCTGCGAATCTTATCAATATGTCTGTCAAAACGTTCAAACTCAGTGAAGAAGTCAGCTCGGGGAAAATAACTGTCAATAATGCCAACGCTGTCATTTGTATCCAGAGCAGCAACAAGTTCCCCGTCGATTTCTTTTATGGCTTTCATATGCCGGGGGGCAACATACCCTGCAGCACCGATTAAAGCGAATCTTTTCATACTTTTAAAGAGCCTTTCATTTAAATATTTTTTATTAACTCAAATTCCTAACCCAGATAAACTGGCCATGGGGCCGATCTGATCTAACCTAAGGATTTGTCTTACAATAAAAAATGGTTTATTCATTCATCATCGTGTCATACACTTCTATATTTTTTTTGATTATATTTGTTTTACTGAACGTAGCAAGGGCAATTTCCAATCCTTTTCTGCCCATCTGTTTTCTTAACCCGCCATTTTTCAAAAGCCTGATGATGTTGTCAGCGTATTGTTTATGATCATTATAATGAACAAGATATCCTGTCGTATTATCTGAAATTAATTCCGGAATACCCCCGACCTGGCTGCCAATCACCGGGAGTCCCGAAGCCATTGCTTCCATGATCGCAACAGGTAAGCCTTCGTTTTCACTGCAATGGACAAAAATATCCGCATGATGCATATACTTTGAAACATCTCTGTGCGGTACTGCACCCTTAAAAATAATCTTATCTTTTATGCCAAGATTTTCAGCAAGCGTTTCAAGTTCCCGTCGTTGATCACCATCTCCTATAATAGTCAAAGAAACATCGGCAACCGTCTCTGCAACAATTTTTACTGCCTTCAGTATTGTATCAACCCTCTTTGGGTGTGTAAGGTTGCCCGCATATAATAATTTCCTTCCCCTGTCTTTCATTTCAGGAAAACCTGCTGCACCCCGGCTTGCATACAAATCAATATCGATACCTGAAGGGCCTGGAAAAACAACAGCTTTATTCTCACGTAAACCCATGGACAAAGCTATTTGTTTCATTGAATCACTCACGGCAATAAGCTTATCAATACCTTTTAATGTTAAACGAATCAAAATTCTATAAATTTTATTTCTCGATGCGATATTAAGATCAGAACCTGCGGCAGTTGCAACGACTGGTCTGCCGGTAAGCATGCCTGCTGTCATGGCAATCAAACCGCCGGGAACAACCCAGTAGGCATGAATTATATCAACTTTATATTTTGTCACAACCCTGACACACTCCATAAGCCCGGACAATACAAGCGTACCGAGAAGAAGCAATGGAGTACCTTTTAACTGGCCTAACTGGACACCTTTATGCGCACCCCAATAAGAAAAACGATGGATGAATACACCATTGAAATTTTCTTTTGCCAATGCATTGGGCCGCATGGGGGTTACAACATGAATAATATACCCTTTACTGGAAAGAGAGACAGCAAGATCCCGTACAAAGCCACCCTTATAATCATTGCCATCAACGGGATAAAGATGAGTTACAAGACATATTATCTTACAGGACATTATTTCCACATCCGGTTTGAATTAGCCGTAAATTCAACGCGCTTATTCAGGATTCTTTATTATTCAGTATAATTCCGGCCATCTTCAATACTATTTTTCAGACTGCTTATTTTTCTCTGCAATCGGTACAATTCATTTCTCAAATAATTGTTCTGCGAGGCAATAAATGCAAAACTGAAAAACTGGCTGCCCGTTATCAGCAGCAGAATCATAAGAGGAATTAATGGCCTGTCAGTATGAAGAGTACCGGCATATCTAAGCCAGACAATATGTAATCCGATCAGAAACCCGCTAAAAGTCAAGAAAAAACCAAAAAGTCCAAATACAATAATGGGCTTTTCAAAAAGGGAGAACAGGATATGAGTAAAGGCCGTTCTTTTAAATCTGAACTTTGATTTTCCCTTTGTCCTGCTGGTCAATGTAGCAGGTATTTCCTTTACATTATAACCCAATGCACAGACTTTGGAAAGTATCTCAAGATGGATCTCTTTTTGATCAGACTGCAGGTCCAGCGCTTCAACCACATTTCGTCTGTATCCACGCAAAATACATGTAGTTGTCTTAAATTTACGGGGAAAAGCAAATTCCAGTATTTTATTTCCAAACCGGCTGACAAACAAACGAAAAGAGCTGACACCAACAGCCTGGCCACCTTTCATATATGCGCTGCCCAGAACGACATCATTCATCTGCATGGGATCTGTAAGTTCTGCATAAATCTTGAGAATATGATCCGGAGAATAGCTCAAATCAAAATCAATGGTAACAATATATTTACCCTTTGCATTTTCAAAACCTGTTCTGATAGCTCTTCCACGACCATAATTTTTCGGATAGGATATGACACGCAGATTTTCGGTTTTCTGTTCATGTTTTCTTGCAATTTCAAGACTGTTGTCAGTGCTTCCATCATTTACAAATATTAATTCCCAGGGTGCAGTAAACCCCTCCATGGCATTTTTAATTCGTAAAACTGTATTTTCAATATTCTCCGCCTCATTATACATGGGAACTACAATGGACAGCTCCATTTTTTTATTATTTCTCATTTCCCCGACATATCTCTCTTTTATTTATTGTTAACCCCATTGCCGGGTTAATTACTATTTCAAAGCGGGCGATGCCCGCAACCCATTTACCTCTCCCAAATTTCTTGTTTTTTTGACAGGAATTCAGGGGTAAGGCACTAATTGTAATGAACCTTTAAAAAGTCAGATTTTGAAATTTTTTCAATAGGCCTTCCAAAATCCATTACAACTACATATACTCTTTTTGAGATACCGTTGTCAATTGCAAGCTTTCCAGATTGCATTGAGATATCTGTTCCCGTAAATACGTCACTATCAATTCCAAGCACAAAAATAGGCTGTATTTTCAAGCCAGCCCGTTACCGCCCGTGAATTTTTATCTCGTTTTTTAGGAACAAAGCATAATCATTTAACATTTAAATCCATCAGAATATTTTGCCCGTCCCCGAACCCTGCCTGCTTCGTCAGGATATTGCCTGCCGCGTCAATCACCTCCACCGTAAAAAAACCGTTGGGAAGCATGGCGCGGTAAATGCCCGTAGCATCAGGAGCAAGCCACTGCTTTGAACCGGTAAGATAGCTTTCCACAATAACCGTAACCCCGGAAACACCTTCACCCGGTTCCATCAGCCCGTTATTATTTGAATCCCGGTACACATTACCGAAAAGAAAGCTATAGTGCTCAAAGGGTGTTGCAAAATCGGCAACGGCCAGATATATATTAGAGGGATGATCCTCCCCGAGATCCACAACAGCGGCTTTTATGCTTATACCCATCTCGCTGAATTCAGGATTAAATATTCTTTTTTCACCGGCAATCCCCGGGTCAAGTTCGGTTTTCACCCAGTTTTTAAAAATGATCTTTGCTGCTTCAAGCGGTGTCATATAGCCTGAAAACGCCACAATACCCAAAAGTTCACCTGTTTTGTCCGCATTATAGCCGGCAGAAAAAATACGATCAGAAACCGTAGTGCCGTCAGGCCCTGTGGAACTATAATATAAATTATCGATCATATCTTCATTGTGGTTGCAGGCGGTTCCTGCAAGAGAATCATTCCATGCAACAGGAGCAAGGCCATGTTCCACCTCTCCTGCATCTTTACCAAGCGCATCCTTTGCCGCAGCCTGATCAATACCAAAAAATTCCATGGTTTTAACGGGATGGATACGTGCATCATTGATCATCCTATAAAGCTGAACCGATGCCTCATGAGCGCTGCTGTCTGCCGATGCTTCCTGTCCACTGCTGCAGCTGTCTGCCGCTGCCGCAGAAAAGGCCGGCAGTACAGATACAAAGGCTGACATTGTCAGAATTAAAAATATAAAAAATATGTTGTACAGAATTCGTTTCATAATAAAAATTTAAAAGCAACATCCGTGCCAGTTTGCAACGTGCCGCTTTACAAATTTCCCCGTAAAACCGCGTGAGACAATGACTATCAATCATTAACGATGATTTCTAAGGCAGGCAATGCCCTGCCCATCTGTTTTTACCCGATTTTCTGTTTTTTAACAGGAACTTTCGGGACACCTCAGTCATCCTGATTTTATGCCCTACAGGAAAGTGGTTAATATGAGACACCATCGGCTGATTTACGCAAGCTTTACCGAACTGAAGTTCCAATCCTGCCCAACCACTCGAAAAACTTGATTGTTCACGAGTAACCCTTTATAGAGGTAAGCACCATACAAACCATTATTTAGGAGTTACTCATGAACAAGAACTTATTTATAAATCAATTTACCGAAGATATCAAATTCCATTACACACGGATGTATAATATGCCAGATCTGGTAAAGGTAGAAAGTATGATAAGGTAGAACAATTATTTGAGGATATTTCGTCCAGGATGAAAACGGGAATGGTAATGAAATTGCCTCTTATCCCGTGGCCGCCAAATAAAAATTTTTTTTTGGTTTGCCAAATTTTTGCTGATGAACTATATTTGCATAAAATATTACTGATACTTTATCTGTTGTTTTGCAGGCAGATGAATAATTAAGAACAATTCTCCGCTGAATTAGTTCTTTTAGCCTCATGGCAGTTAAAACAAGCCCATGATATAGAGGAGGAAACAGGTGAGAAGAAATTCCGTTCTGATATTTTTTGTGGTATTCTTTTCTGGGTGTTTAAGTTTTTGTCTCACAGGTTTTACAGCGCCAACGGCTGGATTTCTGTCCGGGTCTGGGACAGGTTCAAAAAAAGTATCCCAGTCAGGGCAGCAGTCTGAATTAGAAACAGGATTAGAAAATTTTGGATCACAGCCTGATCAATTGATAAAAAAACATATTTTCCTGCCTGAAACGTACGTTTTAAATGAAAACAAAGGGGCTAAAGGGGACGGTAAAGCTCTTCCAAGGGTTTTTATGGCTGTAAAAAGGCAACTTGTTTTTTCGGGAGTGATAGATGATGGCAGGGAAAAAAAGGCTCTAATCCTTGATAAATATGCAAAAGATCCGGCAAAACGGGGTAAATCTCAGTTATTTAAAAAAGGTGACAGTCTTTTGAATTTTTCCATAAAGGATGTGGGGCCAAATTTTGTAATTCTTGCAGCCGGGGACAAAACCATGAAATTAAAACTTTACCAGGGGAATAAAGTCCGGCCAAAACCTGTTAGCACAGCAAAGTTAAATCCAAATAAGGGTAAGGCGCAGGCAAAAGCTTCCGTCCATGCAGGGAACAAAACAATAAAGGCAAAAAATAAAAAAGTACCTGATAAAGCTACAAACATGTTAAAGCCGAAATTCGGTTCCGGAACGGTTGCAGGACACAGGCTGCCTGTAAATGCGAACAATTACAGAGGTAACAATATGAACAACAGCATGAACAATAACACTTCCTTTGCCAGTGCCATTAAAAAGGCAATGAAAAGGAGAAAAAATAGCAGTGTGAACAATAATGCGGCTTCAACAAAATCTACAAATCCTTTTCTCGAAGCTATCCGCAGGGCTAAGGGGAAATAATAAAACATAAATATTTACCGAACTGAAGTTCCAATCCTGCCCAACCACCCGGAAAACTTGATTGTTCACGAGTAACCCTTTATATAAGGTAAGCACCACACCAACCTATTATTAAGGAGCTACCCGTGAACAAGAATTCATTTATAAATCAGTTTACCGAAAATATCAAATTCCATTACACCAGTTTTGACCGTGTCATCATCCGTGGATACATTCTGAACTTCTTTTCAGTCGCCTGTGTCGTGCGTTTTCTTAAAGCCATGGGTTTTTCAAGACAAACCAACGGCGTTATGAGAATTCTCACGGAACGTCTTTTGGACAAATTTTCTCATGTCGGATTGCCCGACACCATTGCCAGAATATTCAGCCGACGACCGGCCCGAACAAGTTCAAAATCCTTCTGGAGACTGTATGACAACAACGCCTGTATCAAACATTGGTTCAGGGGAAATGCCATCAAGCAGTACAATAAAACCGGCTATTACATCAGAACCGAAACCACCATCAACAACCCCAAATCGCTGGGGCTTAAGAAACCTGTACTCTTTTTACAGGCATGTCTGTGGTACAACCTTGGATGTAATGATCGGCTACTAAACTGCTGCGCGGATGTGGATACCTCCACCATTTATGAGGGGGAAGCAGACCCTTTTGATCAACCGGTGCTGGATCATAAGGACCGGAAAGTTACACCACCTGATCTGAGAAAGGAACGGCAGCTGGCTCTGTGTGAAGAGTTGTTAAAACCCAAATATGAGGTCAATGGATTCAAAACAGCTGAGTTGCAACGCATTTTGAGTGGCCTTTTTCGAAATTCCGCCCAAATTCGCTATGAAATCAAGAAATTGGTGGCCCGCGGTGCCATCCAAAAGCAGAAAGGTAAGTCATTTTATAGGGTTACAGAAACCGGGTGGAAATGGCTTTGGGCTTCAATTACATCCAAGCGCTATTTCAGAAAACCTGTTATTTCAGTCACTTTTAAAACAGAGGGTTCAAATACACCGACACAACCATACATTTTGGAAGAAGGATTGGGACTCATCAATCAGGGGTTGAGCCAGATTACACAGGGCTTAGCTGTGAATATGTAAATTTCAAAAAACGCGAATTTTTCTTACGTTTTTTAGGGACAAAGCTTACGTTTTTTAGGGACAAAGCATATAAAAGTGTAAACTGACAAATGAAGGATGCAGCAATTTTTTTTTAAAATATTTCATGCGTCAGTCGTGTTACTTGCCGGGTCAGCTTGACATTATGTTTTTAATTCATTACAACAGTTATTTAAATTTTAGCAGGTTAGTACATATAAAATTTTTGATCCTAACTATTTTTTTTAAAATCTGACTTGCAATTTTGTAAAAATCTGACTTGCAATTTAAATGATTGGCCAGTACTTCATACATTTTTTGCTATCTGTGGATGCACAAAAGCATGCTGATGCTTTTGTGAACAGGCCGGAACGGGTAAAGATAAAAGTGCTGCCCAATATTTATTTATTTTTATTAATTAAAAATTAAAGGAGGATGTCCATGACCGATATTAATTCAGATCCCTTTGCCCTTGATCAGGATCAAAAGGCCCGTTTTATTGCCGATATGTTCAACAGAATTGTGGTTCACTATGCCCTGTGGTTCACCGAGGTAAGGCACCAGATGGGCATGGATAAAGCTCTTGAAGCACTGGAAACAGCAACAAAGAGAGGCGTTGATATCCAGATGAAACGGCTTTCAAAGGTTTTGGGGTTTGAAACAAAAGATGGACTCCCAAGCGCTCTTTTTGATATGGATGCCGATACCCAGTCTGAGCTTATGAAGGCTGTTGGTAAAAACTGGCTTGTAAATGACGGAGTCTGGTTTCAGGCCGTGGAATTTGACAGGGGTATGACAGATGCAAAAAGGTGCAATGATTCCTGCTGGGCACAGTTTTCACCCTATGAGGCAAGGGCCATTAAAAACTTTCTCAACCTTCCTGAAAATCCTGGTCTTGATGGGTTGAAAAAAGCTTTGAATTTCAGGATGTACTCCATGATAAACAAACAGTCCATTGTTGAGGAAAAAGAAAAAAGTTTTGTTTTCCGGATGAATGACTGCAGGGTACAGTCTGCAAGGAAAAGAAAGAATCTCGATGATTATCCCTGCAAATCAGGTGGAATGGTGGAGTATAATTATTTTGCAAGGGCAATTGATTCCGGAATTAAAACAGAATGTATCGGATGCCCTCCTGATGAGCACCCTGATCAATGGTATTGTGCATGGCGTTTCAGTATTGATGAATAATTATAATTTGACTGAATCGGCGAAGCCGTTTATAATAGTAAATTTGTGGAATTTATGGTGTTTATGGTGTTTATGAACTTTATTGATTCGAAAATGTTAAGGATCGAAAATTTTATAAGTTGAACGAAATTGCTTGTCTTCTTTTCCCATCTACTTCGTTGCATCAAAGGCAAAAATACGTTGAGTATGCAACCTTTAATGCGCCTTGTACATGGGGTAAAAATTCTGCGCTATTTCTGTTCAACTTATTTCATCTCCGATCCTAATTTCGGATTTTGATTCTCAACTTCAATTAAGGGAAGGTTTGTACCATGGGATTAATAGCAGACAAAATTAAAGATTTTCAGGAGCGGGAAAAAAAGCTTCTCCTGATGGGGGGTGAAAAAGCCCTTGCAAAAAGACGTGAAACAGGGAAATTAAATGCCAGGGAAAGGCTTAATCTCCTGTTTGATAAAGGGTCTTTCCGGGAACTGGACATGTTTGTAACCCACAGATGCACCAATTTTGGAATGGAAAAAGTTGAAATTCCTGCAGATGGTGTGATTACAGGGCATGGTTTAATTGATGGACGACCGGTTTTTGCCTATTCCCAGGATTTTACGGCAAGGGCAGGAAGCCTTGGAGAGATGCATGCTAAAAAAATATGCAAGGTGATGGATATGGCGCTTAAATCCGGGGTTCCTGTTGTGGGTTTAAACGATTCCGGCGGTGCAAGAATACAGGAAGGCGTTGATGCACTGTCAGGTTATGGCGATATCTTTTTCAGAAATTCCGCAGCTTCCGGAGTTATCCCGCAGATTTCAGCCATCATGGGGCCAACAGCAGGCGGTGCCGTATATTCTCCCGCCATGACCGACTGGATTTTCATGGTGAAAAACACAAGTTATATGTTTATTACAGGCCCCCAGGTGATCAAATCCGTTACAGGTGAAGAAATCACCTTTGAGGAACTTGGCGGGGCCATGACCCACAATGAAAAAAGCGGAGTTGCTCAATTTGCCTGTGAATCAGACGAGGATGCAATTGCACAGATAAGAGAACTTCTATCCTATCTTCCTGCAAACAACATGGAAGATCCACCTGTTGTTCAAACAAATGACGACCCCCACCGCATTGATGAAGCCCTGGATTCAATTATTCCGGATAATCCCAACCAGCCCTATGATATAAAAGATGTCATCACATCAATAGTGGATAATGGTAAAATTTTTGAGCCCCATCAGTATTATGCAAAAAATATTGTGGTGTGTTTTGCAAGAATTGATGGAAAGGTGATTGGAATTATTGCCAATCAACCTGCTTTTCTTGCCGGCTGCCTTGATATCGATGCATCTGACAAGGCCACAAGATTTATAAGATTCTGTGATGCTTTTAATATACCGATGCTCACCATTGCAGATGTACCGGGTTATCTGCCGGGAAGCAATCAGGAATGGGGCGGCATAATAAGACACGGCGCAAAACTGCTCTGGTGCTATTCCGAGGCAACTGTTCCAAAACTTCTCCTTGTTACAAGAAAGGACTATGGAGGGTCATACCTTGCCATGTGTTCAAAACACCTTGGAGCTGACATGGCATTTGCATGGCCATCATCGGAAATAGCTGTAATGGGTGCTGCAGGAGCTGCAAATATCATACACAGAAAGGCGATAAAAACAGCTGATGATCCGGTTGCTGAAAGAAAGAAAAAAATTGCAGAATATGAAGAGCTTTTTTCCAATCCCTACTGCGCTGCAGGCCGCGGCCATGTGGATGCTGTAATAAGGCCTGCTGAAACAAGGTCACGCATTGCAGATGCCTTAAATGTGCTGTGTACTAAACGCGAAATGAGGCCGGCCAAGAAACACGGGAATATTCCCGTTTAAATAAAAAGTTCTTTTAAATTTTTTATGGAGTTTTAACATGGCACTTGAGAAAAAAAAGCTTGCTGCAATAAGTGCAGCGGTTTTTACCTATATAAAGACAGAAGAAGAGGCTGCTTTTCTTGCTTCTTCAGCAGATCAGAATCAGGAAATAATAGCCGGACAGACCGGTCCGGCTTTAAATTTAAATATCTGGGGTACTGCAGGCAGGGAGCATCAGATGCAGTTACGCTCAATGATACAGATGAGGGTTTTTAAATAACCGCCATGAGGCGGATCTGGTGGCAAGAAACAAGAAACAAGAAACAAGAAACAAGATACAAGATACAAGAGATAAGGGATAAGGGATAAGGGATAAGAGACAAGAGACAAGAAAGCGAAGCATCCTGGCGATTCTTCTTATAACGGCCATGAGGCCGATCTGGTTACTCTTAAACGGCCTCTCAACAAATATTGAAACTCTTATTTTTAAAGGAATTTAGCGAGAGTTTCATATAACTGCCATGAGGCAGGTCTGGACTGCGTTACACTGCCTCACAACGAAAATAAAAAGAGCATCAGTTACTTTATTAAAAGTACGCTCTTTCTTATAAATATTATCTATTGCTTCTTGATATAAGTTTCTTCTGACTGTCAGATTACCTCAAAGAATCAAGGATTCTGGCAAATTATGATATAAAAGTAATGGTTTATGCTTTATTGTTTATAAACCGGGAGAGATTCAATGAATGAGCACGGCAGAATAGAAATGTGTGAAATTAACTGTGAAAAGAACCGGCCAAAAGCCAAAAATCCTTTAAAAATAGAGGATCTTACGCTGCGGGACGGTCATCAGTCACTTTTTGCCACAAGGGGGAGAACCGAAGATATGATCCCTGTGGCAGAAAGAATGGATGAGGTTGGATTCTGGGCTGTTGAAATGTGGGGCGGAGCCACATTTGACACCATGCACCGTTATCTTAATGAAGATCCGTGGGAGAGAATCAGAACCCTTAAAAGGTATTTTAAGAAAACACCGTTTTCCATGCTTTTAAGGGGGCAGAACCTTGTGGGATACAGAAATTATGCCGACGATGTTGCAGAACTGTTTGTGAACAGGGCTGCTGAAAACGGAATGGATATATTCAGAACTTTTGATGCCTTAAACGATTTCAGGAATTTTGAATGTGTTGTTCCTGTTATAAAGAAATGCGGGAAGCATTTTCAGGGAAGCATATGTTATTCACTTACTGAACCGAGAATGGGCGGAAAAGTATATACCCTTGAATACTATATTAAAAAGGCAAAAGAACTTGAAGCCATGGGAGCTGACAGTGTGTGCATCAAGGATATGGCAGGATTGATGGCACCCTATGATACCTTTAAACTTATCAAAGCATTAAAGGAAAATATCGGCATTCCGGTGCATCTTCACAGTCATTTTACTTCCGGAATGGCCTCCATGAGTCATTTAAAAGCTGTTGAGGCAGGGGTTGACATCCTTGATACTTGTCTTTCCCCCTATGCATACAGGACATCCCACCCTGCAATTGAACCCCTTGTGATGACTCTCATGGGAACAAACCGGGATACAGGTTTTGACATACAGCTACTTGCTTCAATAAATGAGACACTTGAAAAGGAAATTCTTCCAAAATACAAACACCTCCTTGATGACACAAAGGTCTCCGTTATCGATACCAATGTACTGCTTCACCAGACACCTGGCGGAATGCTTTCAAATCTTGTCAATCAGTTAAGGCAGATGGATGCCCTTGACAGAATAGGTGAGGTTTTCAAGGAACTTCCAAGGGTAAGAAAAGAACTCGGCCAGGTTCCGCTTGTAACTCCCACAAGCCAGATTGTAGGTATTCAGACGGTTAATAATGTTTTATTTGATACGGAAGAAGAACGCTATAAAATGATAACTGCCCAGGTTAAGGACCTGTGCTACGGACTTTATGGAAAAACTTCAATTCCCATTGATCCTGAAGTGCAGAAAAAAGCTTTGAAAGGTTATGAAAGAGGAGAAACTCCCATTACATGCAGACCTGCAGAAGTTCTTGAACCCGAGCTTGAAAAGGCAAAAAAAGAAATTGGAGATCTTGCAGCAGATGAAGATGATCTGATTCTCTACACCCTGTTCCCTGTAACTGGAAAAAAATTCTTAATGTATAAATATGGCAAGGAAGAAGTTCCTGAGTCCATGAAAGCCATAACTCTCGAAGATGTTAAAAAGGAGGCAGAACTGTTGAAAAAATTAAAAGCAGGAGAACTTGCTGAAAAAAGCTGTTCTTCAGACATCCCTGAAAAAAGTGCAAATATCCGTACATTTAATGTTTTTGTGGGAGATGAATATTTTGAAATCGGTGTGGATGAAGTTGGCGGGTCCCCCGTTCTTGCCTATGCCCAGCAGGTTCCGGCTCCTGCAGCTCCTGCAGCCCCGGCAACTCCTGCAGGAACAATGGTTCCACCTCCTCCGGCTGCTGCAGCAAAACCAGCTGCAATGCCTGCACCTCCTGCAGCCCCGGCTCCAGCTGCTTCAAAGGCTGCAAAACCCGCTGCAGCAACTGCTTCAGCTTCGGGATCAGGAGTTCAGATTAAAGCTCCAATGCCCGGCATGATAATAAAATATGAAAAAAATGTTGGGGACAGTGTTAAAAAAGGTGACACCGTTGTTATCCTTGAGGCCATGAAAATGGAAAATGCCCTTCCGGCGCCAACAGACGGAGTAATAGCAGCTGTTAATTTCGGTACAGGTGATTCAGTTGCAAAGGATGATATCCTTGCTGTCATCGAATAAAAGGCTTTTTTGATACAAAATACCTGCCTAATTTTATGGAGCCGGACAGATAAAGGTATTATATAATATGCTGAAATCAACAGGCACACTGAAAAAAATCAGTGTGCCTGTTTTGTTTTAACAGCGGGCAATGGAATAAGGTTTATATTTTAATTTTTGCAGCGGCCCAATCGGATAATTTTTCCCTGAATATCTTTGAATTGTGCCTGATATCAACGGGAAATGATTTGTGAATCAGTATGTGTTTAATATTTTTTGTAAGTTCATGTGAAAGTGCAAGATCCTGCATTTCTGCTATGAATTTCTTTTTATTTTTAATGTCAGAAGCAGGCTCAATGCAGATAACGGGAACCTGCATGATTTTCGGTCCTATTCCCGTTAAAGCGCTCCTTTTTACCATTGGATGATTATTAAATATGGCTTCACAGGGGATTGAAAAAAGAGTTTCGCTCCTGGTTGTAACCCTGTGATTTTTTCTTCCGCAGAACCAGATTCTTCCCTTGTTATCCTGCCATCCGAGATCACCCATTCTGTGCCATATTGTTCCATCTTCATCCTTGATTTTTGCCAGAGCGTCGGCCTCAGGATTTTCAAAATAATGTTTTGTGACAAGGGATGCTTTCACTGCAATTTCCCCCACCTCATTATTGTCAAGAACAAGATCTTCAGACCATTCATGAATGGTGTCGTCGCTTATTTTTATTATTCTCACCATGGTATCGTTTATGGGTCTGCCCACACACATACCAAATCCCTGTTTAGAAAGATGTTTTGTTTCGGATAAAATTTCTCTGCTTGCAATGGAAACAATGGGAACAGCTTCGGTTGCACCGTATGGAGTATGAACTTCGGCTTCCTTTGAAAGCATACAGGAAAACTGCTCAATATTTTCTGGAGCCACAGGAGCACCTGCAGAAACAACGCGGCGCAGTGAAGGTAAATGAATATTGTACTCTTTGCCGTATTTTCCAACACGGTTAAGAAGAGCAGGAGAGGCAAACATATTGGTGACACCGTGATTTTCTATGGCCTCAATAATTTTTTCAGGGTTGACAAGGGCAGGCTTTGTCGGGTCCATGTCAGGAATTACTGCCGTTATACCAAGGGCGGGATCAAAAAGGGCAAATAAAGGAAAAGTAGGCAGATCGATTTCATCCGGTTCAATGTTAAAATGGCTTTGAATCTGCATAATCTGGCTGTGGAAATTTTTATGTGTATAAACTACACCCTTGGCAGGGCCTGTGCTTCCCGTAGTAAATAGAATAGCAGCAGTTTCGTCCGGCAGTGTTGCAACGGCATTAAATGGTTCATCCCTTTGCTCACAAAGCTGGTTCAAACTGTATCCTCCCCAGAACCATTTTTTGCCCACTGTGATACATATCTTAATGGTTTTAAAAAATTTCGGTTTTAATTTTCTTAATACATGGGCTTTCCCAATTCCAATAAATGCTTCAGGTCTTGACTGGCTAAGACAGATAAGCATTCTTTTTATACCCATGCCCGGATCAACCACCACAGGGACCGCACCAGATTTAAACATGGCAAATATCAGTGTAAAGAACTCAAGCCCCGGAGGAACCATGACGATGGTTCTCATTCCCCTTTTAATGCCTGCTTTTTCAAGTCCGAATGCAAGATAGTCGGATTCTCTTTCAAGCTGTGCAAAAGTCATATGGCTGTATAGAACTCTGCCGTTTTTATCCCTTGAAGATGGAAAAACAACAGCTCTTTTATAGGGATATAATTTTACACTTCGTTTAAGCCAGGATGAAATATTTATTGACTCTGTCATGGAAATCCTATTTTGTTTATTCTCCTTATCAAAAACGGGCGATGGCCGCAAACCCACCTGCTTCTCCCCAATTCATTAATAGAAACTCTTATCTTTAGGGAACTTCCAAAAAATAATTTACGCATCCTGTTTGCCCTTTTGCCCGTTTTCTCTGTTGTGATAACAGGCACATGGCACATAGTTCGACTATGCACCTGTCATAACGCCTTGAAAACGAACAAAAGTACTGCACGATATACGTATATTATTTTCTTCCAGTTCCCTTAAATGAATTTAACTTGAGTTTTCATATATAAATCAACTTTGACGATTAAGACATTCTTATCCCAGATTTTTCATCCTTTGTCAGTAAAAAAATATATTTTACAAATTTTATGGATACGGATATAATTACCATGAGGCATATCTGAAGACTCACAGATATATTGTAAGCATCTGAACATAACTGAAAAAAATATTGAGATCAATCAACTTGGAGTTTTCTTTATGAAAATAAAAATCTATTTTATG
>WGCX01000235.1 GCA_015493575.1 Desulfobacteraceae bacterium
AAGTTGAACGAGATTGCTTGTCTTCTTTTCCCATCTACTTCGTTGCATCAAAGGCAAACATACTTTGAGTATGCATCCTTTAATGCGCCTCGTACATGGGGTGGGAATTCTGCGCTATTTCTGTTCAACCTATTTCATCTCCGATCCCAAACAATATAAAAAGTGTAAATTGACAAATAAATAATGCCATAAATTCAGAAATAAGCGTAGTGGATTGGTGTTCCATTTCGTGGCGGATTAATGTTCCATTTCATATTTTATCGGCCTTATGGCCTTTAAAGAAGTTGAGTTATGGAGAGGAGAGTGAAAAATGAATAAAAGCAATAAACAGATTGTGCTTGTAACAGGGGGCAGCAGTGGAATAGGCCGTGCAATTGCAGTTGAACTCGGTACAGAGGAAAGGTTTGTATATGTCAATTTTCATTCCCATGAAAAAAAAGCCCTTGAGACATGCAGGCTGATTGAGGACAACAACGGAAAGGCTGAGGTTGTTCAATTTGATGTAAGTGATTTAAAAGCATCGGAACAAGCTGTAAAATCGATACTAAAAAAGCACGGAAGAATCGATATTCTTGTGAACAATGCCGGTATAAGAAGAGATAAATTAATGGCATGGATGAAAGAACTTGACTGGAAAAATATAATAGACACAAACCTGTCCTCTTTTTTTAATGTTTCAAAATTCATTGTCAAAAATATGATCTCCAAACGTTTTGGCAGGATAATTAATATTACCTCAACTTCCGGCCAGATAGGGGTTGCCGGCCAGGTGAACTATTCCGCAGCAAAAGCCGGAATAATAGGGGCTACAAAGGCGCTTGCAAAGGAGATTGCAAGAAAAAATATTACAGTTAATGCTGTGGCACCGGGATTTATTGATACAGGAATGCTTGATGGAATGCCTATGGATGAAATTAAAAAAATGATACCTTGCGCAAGACTTGGAACCGTTGAAGATGTCAGCGCACTTGTCGGATTCTTGTGCTCGGATAAAGCAGGGTATATCACAGGGCAGGTCATTGGCGTTAACGGCGGTATAGTGTAAAAAGAGAACAAAACAGATGTTTTAGTTTAAGTAATTTAGTGCCTTACTCCTCAATTCCTGTCACAAAAAACAAGAAATTGAGGTAGGCACATGGGTTGCGGGCATTGCCCGCCTTAGGATAATATGACAGATAAACTTGATGCACTGATTAAATATATAAATCAATTTAAAGCTCTTGTAATAGCTTTTTCAGGTGGGGTGGACAGCAGTTTTCTTGCTGCTGTAATGGAAAAAATGTGTGATATTAATGTGGTGGCAGTGACCGCAGTCACTGAATTTCAATCCGGAAAGGAATTTGATCACGCTGTTTACATGGGCAGACATATTGGTATCAGCCATGCCTTTGTGAAACTAAAACTTTTAAAAAACAAAAAAATCATCCGGAATGATCGTCAAAGATGCTATTTCTGCAAAAAGGCGATTTTCCAGGCTTTAAGGGATTATGCTGATAAACTTGGAATTAAAAACATTGTAGATGGCGCAAATCTTGACGATCTGAATGATTTCAGACCGGGAGCCCGGGCAGCAAAGGAAATGGAAATTCTCTCCCCTTTGACAGAGGCTGGTATGAATAAGGAGCAAATAAGAAGTTATTCACGGAAAATGGGGCTTGAAACATGGGATATGCCTTCCCAGTCATGTCTTGCAGCGCGGATACAGTACAACACGGTCATCAATTCTAAAAAACTTTCCATGGTGGAAAAAAGTGAACAATATCTTACAAGCCTTGGAATGAGTAATTTTCGTGTTCGCTGTCATGGGAAAATTGCAAGAATTGAGCTTCCGCCTGCATATATAAGCAGAATTGCAGAAGAATCAATCAGAGAAAAGATCGTAACGGAATTTAAAAAATTGGGGTTTTCATATATTACCATTGATCTTGAGGGGTATGTACAGGGAAGCATGAACCGGATGATTATTTAATTTTTGAATATAGAATAATAATAACTGCCATGAGGCAGATCTGGTGAGTCTCAGACTACCTCTCAACAAATATAGAAACTCTGATTCTTAAAGGAACTTTGGTGGAGTTTCATATAAAACCGGGATAAAAGTTTTGCTGTGTCTGTATCCCGGTTTTTTTGCCGATTGATTCCGCCGATTGCTTCCAATGCCGATTGCTTCCAATAAGGATCGAAAATTTTCGATCCTTATTTTAAAATCCGTATTAACCGGTGATCTCCAGATTATTAAAAAAATATGCAATTTCAAAAGCAGCTGTTTCAGGGGCGTCAGATCCATGGACAACATTTTTTTCAATATCAGTTGCAAACTCTCTCCTGATCGTACCTTCTTCTGCTTCCTTGTAATTTGTTGCTCCCATGAGCTTCCTGTTTTTTGCAATTACATTCTCGCCCTCGAGAACCATCGCAATAATGGGACCGGATGTCATAAATTTAGTCAGGCTGTTGAAAAAAGGACGTTCTCTGTGAACGGCATAGAATCCTTCAGCCTGTTTTTGAGTCAGGTGTACTTTTTTCATGGCAACGATTGTAATGCCTTCATTTTCAAATCGTTTTATGATTTCACCAGTTAATTTTTTTTGTACACCATCCGGTTTGATTAATGATAATGTCCTTTCCATAATTTTAATCCCCATGTCTTTTGATGAACTCGTAAAAAATTATATTTTGCTGTTTTTCTATCCTTAACGCACTGAAATAATGAATAATGATTTTGCTATTTTCGATTTTTTACGAGCCCATTTTTTTTAAGTTATAAAATTTTCGATCCTTAGCATGAATCTCCTGTAAAGATCCCATAAAACAAATCAGATCGCCTTTTATCACAGGCAGTAAATGAAGTCAACTCATGCTTCTTACTTGACAAAGGACGGGTACCTGATTATAATAAAAAAATCCGGCAGAAATTTTAAAAATTTAACTATTGAACAGGGAGACGTAAAATAATGATTAATATGACTGATACTGCAAAAACGCAGATCGAAGAATATTTTAATGGTAAAGAGGCCTCGCCCATAAGAATTTTTTTAAATTCAGGCGGCTGAGGTGGACCATCTCTTGCCATGGCTCTGGACGAGCCTCGCGGAAATGATGATATATATGATGTAAAAGGCTTTCAATTTGTTGTTGATAAAGATTTCATGAAGCAGGCAAAAAGTATTAATGTTGATTTTACAGGAATGGGCTTTCATATCGATTCACAGATGGATTTCGGATCTTCTTCATCAAGCTGCTCAAGCTGCGGAAGTTCAGGTTCCTGTGGTTAGGCATGCGGTTTTGACCCGGTTTGCTTACATGCTTGATTTTGAATTTTTCGAATTTGAGCTTATTTATTCCTTGACCTGATTATTTTAAGGTCATTAATTAGGGTCATTAAATAATTAGGGTCATTAAATAGATAAAAGTCCGATCATGATAATTGATCAAGCGGGCTGTCAAATAAAAATTTTGTTAAAGGGACGTTTCATATTTGAGATGTCCCTTTTTTTATTTTATATCCTTTACTTTTACTTTCATATATTTTTTAAATATCAAAGCCTTTGATGCATGCAAATGATAATTTTTCTTTTTTTTATAACACTCGATTATCAAGTTTTTTAATTGAAATTTTTGCAAAATGGGGGTCAGGCTTTTCTTATTCGTTGTTATCAAACTATAAATATATGTTAACCTCAAAAGTTGAGATAATGACAATAAGGAAAGCCTGACCCTCTTAAATCTTTAATGTCCGATAAAAACTTGATAATCGAGTAACAGGAATTTATTGGTTGTGCACTAATCGTCTTGACCAGACTCATATCTTCATGATAGCGTAAAATCATCTTAGTTTTTTAAAAATTTATAAGAATGAGCCTACCTTATTAAAAGTACAAATGCTCTTTTTATGTTTGTTAAAATATCTGAATTTTTGAGGCGCTGTAATACAGTTTAAGATCGACCTCATGACAGTTTTTATAAGAAAGAGCTCATTTTTGCCAGATTCACAAATACTCTTTCTATGTTCGTTGTGAGGCGCTGGAACGTAGTCCAGATCCGCCTCATGGCGGTTATGAAAAAACATTACAGGATTGCTTATATGAAAAAAAACATTTTTATTCCAATTGTAATATTCCTACTGATTTTTCCAATAATGTTCACAAGTGGGTGTAAGAAAAAGAAAAAAAAACTTTCTCCTGTAAAACAGCTTTTGCCGGGTACATGGTATATGTCGAAGGGCAGGGCATATATACTTTTAATTATGCGGTTTGATGGCAATTGGAGTTCTGATGTCAGGCTGGAAGGAGCTTCGTCTAAAATTGTTGAGAGAAAAGGAGGCGCATCCGGAACCTGGCATATTCAAGGCAAAAATCTTGTGTTGAATGTTGCTGAATCAAAAATTGATGAAATATGGGAAAAAAATAAAGAACTTGTTTGTGCAATCGTTAAGTTGGATCATGATTTTATGATATTGAGATACCCTTCTGGAAGAGTATTCACCTGGAAAAGAGCTCAGGTCAAAAAAAAAGGTGGGGGTGATAAATCAATCAAACTGGCCCCTGTTATTAAAATTCCGCCAATTGTTGTGAACTTGAATAAAATCAGTTCAAATGATATTGACAGATATTTCTGTCTTGATATGGAACTTGTTATGGATACATTACTGCCCGGTGAAAAACCTGTTTTATTTCGGCCGGAGGCAAGGGAAGCTGCCATAATATTTTTAAGTTCCCTGATATATAAAGATGTAAATACTTTTGATGCTGTAAATATTGTAAAGAAAAAACTTGAAAAAATTTTAAATCCTTACCTTGATGGATCATTAAAAAAGATTACAATTAAAAATGTTTTGATCACCTCAAGTATTGATAAGGCAGATACATTTTTTATTGAGCATACCCCAAAAGTTCCAGTGTCCGGGGATAATAAAAAAAAAGCAGAAAAAAGTTAGTATCGGAGATGAAATAAGTTGAACAGAAATAGCGCAGGATTCCTACCCCATGTACAAGGCGCATTGAAGGTTGCATACTAAACGTATTTTTGCCTTTGATGCAGCGAAGTAGATGGGAAAAGAAGGCAAGCAATTTCGTTCAACTTATAAAGTTTTCGATCCTTAAGATGAAATAAGGAACAATAAACCAATGAAATCAAAAAAGAGAACGATTGCTGAAAAGATATTTGACTTTCATCACATTGATACTCCATCTGAAAATATCAGGGTTATCAGCCTTGATGCAGTGTTCTGTCATGAAATTACCACTCCGGTTGCAATTGCAGATCTTGAAACAAGGGGTATGGATAAAGTCTTTGATACATCTAAAATTAAAGTGGTGATTGATCATGTGAGTCCTGCCAAGGATTCCAAAACCGCAATGCAGGGTAAAATTCTCAGAGAATGGGTAAGAAAACATAAAATACAGGATTTTTTTGATATTGGAAGGAACGGAGTCTGCCATGCCATTTTTCCGGAAAAAGGGTTTGTAAGGCCTGGATTTGCAATAATTATGGGGGATTCGCACACTTGTACCCATGGCGCTTTTGGTGCATTTGCAGCAGGAGTCGGGACAACGGATCTTGAAGTTGGAATTTTAAAGGGGGTATGTGCATTTAAAAAACCTGAATCCATATCCGTTAAAATTACAGGGGCTCTTCATGAAGGCGTATATGCAAAAGATGTAATACTTGCGCTCATTGGAAAAATCGGGGTGAATGGTGCAACTGACCGTGTGATCGAATTTTCCGGACAAGTTGTTGATAATATGACAATGGATCAGAGAATGACATTGTGCAATATGGCTGTGGAAGCCGGGGCTACGAGCGGAATATGTGCCCCTGACAGGGTGACGGTTGATTATCTTTGGAAATTCATAAAAGATCAATATTCAAACAGAGAAGAAGCGTTAAAGGAGTTTCGCAGGTTTGCTCCGGATAAAGGCGCAGACTATACTGACATCATTAATTTTGATGTGTCAAGCCTTGAGCCCCAGGTGACATTCGGGTATAAACCGGATCAGGTGAAACCTGTCTCAGAGATGGGAGATGTAAAAATTGATCAGGTTTATATCGGGTCTTGTACAAACGGCAGGCTTGAAGACCTTAAAATCGCGGCATCCATTATTAAAGGCCGCAAGATCAGTGATTCTGTGCGTGCAATTGTGTCTCCTGCAACACCTGAAATATTCAGCAAGTCAATTGAAAATGGAATTATTAAAGATTTTATGGATTCAGGATTTTGTGTGACTAACCCCACATGTGGAGCATGCCTTGGAATGAGTAATGGTGTACTTGCCCATGGAGAAGTCTGTGCTTCAACTACAAACAGAAATTTTAACGGCCGAATGGGAAAGGGCGGTATGATTCATTTGATGAGTCCTGCAACAGCTGCTGCATCGGCATTGACAGGAAAAATTACAAATTCTAAATATTATTCTGCCACATGAGAGCCACCCACCAGATCGGCCTCATGGCCGTTTATCAGAAAGAACGTAATTTTGGCAGAGTCACAAATGTTCTTTTTATGTTTGTCAAAATCTATGATTTTTTGAGGCACTGTAACGCAGTTCAGATCCGCCCCATGGCGGTTATAACAGGAGAGTTATAAATAATGAAAAATTTTACCGGAAAGGTGTTATTTCTTGATAAATCAGACATAAATACAGACGAGATAATTCCCGCCAAATACCTTACTGAAATAACAAAGAAAGCACTTAAACCCTATCTTCTTGAAGATCTTGTGCTGGATGGATTTAATGCTGAAAACGATATAAAAGGAAAATCCGTTATTATTACAAGAGATAATTTTGGATGCGGTTCTTCAAGGGAGCATGCTCCATGGGCGCTTGAAATGAATGGATTTAACCTTGTCATTGCATCGGGATTTGCCAGAATTTTTCGTCAGAATATGTTTAACTGCGGTATGATGGCAGTTCAACTTGAAGAAAAAATAATAGACAGAATTTTTAATAACTGCGCAGGAAAAGAAACACTGGTTCAAACTGATCTTGATAGCAAAATTTTTGCTATCAGTACAGATGATTTCTCTGAAGAAATTTCTTTTAATATCAGTAATTTTGATTTTGCCCTTGTTAAAGCCGGAGGTTGGGTTGCCTATGCTGATCAAAAATATTGAAACAAAAAAAGGATGAAACTATGAAAATAATAGAACCTTATTTTGAAATACTTCACATGGAAGATGGCGAAGAGATATGCAGACTTCTCGAACTTGCCGCACGTACATGCTATAAGTCTGAAGATAAGATTGCCGACGGCACAAGCCATGGTTTATTGAGAAGGCTGCTTAAAACAGGACATGAAAGTGTTATAGAACATTCTTCTGTCAGTGTACGGATAGTATGTGACAGGGGAATATCCCATGAAATTGTAAGGCACCGGCTATGTTCGTTCAGTCAGGAAAGTACAAGATATGCAAATTATTCCCGGAAAAAATTTGGAAAGGAAATTACAGTTATAAGACCTTTTTTCTGGGATGCAGACTCCGATTTATATAAGGAATGGGAACAGGCAATGAAAGCCTGTGAGAAAGCTTATATCACACTTATGGAAAATGGTGCCAGGGCACAGGAGGCAAGAAGTGTTCTGCCCAACAGTCTTAAAACAGAAATTATTGTCACTGCCAATGTCAGAGAATGGAGACATATTTTTAATTTAAGGTGTTCTGCTGCATCCCATCCCCAGATAAGACAGATCATGCTTCCCATGCTCAAAGAGTTTCATTCAAGAATACCCGTTCTTTTTGATGCCCTGTATGAAAAATACAGTAAATGTCAGGCCGGCACAACATCATGATTCAGGCATGGTATTTGCTTTGTTTTTTTAAACAGGAAGCAGATCAAAATATGTAAGAACAAATAAGAACAAAACAGATCATATTTATTTCTGATCATATTCAGCTTCTGTTAGTCAACAATTCAAATTAATTATAATGTTTTAAACGGAGGAAACGATACAATGAATAAATACGAATGTATGTGCGAATATGTATATGACCCTGCAAAGGGAGATCCTGACAATGGTATTCAGCCTGGAACAGCTTTTGAAGATCTGCCGGATGACTGGGTCTGCCCCCTGTGCGGTGCTGAGAAAGAACATTTTGAAAAAATTGACTGATTAACGTATTAAAAAAGAAGTAATAGGAGAGTTAAAACAGATGAAAAGACCTGTTGAAATAGCAAAAGGCGTATATTCAGTTGGATGCCGCGACTGGGATCTGCGTGATTTTCATGGATATTCAATTTATGAAGGTACAAGTTATAATGCATTTCTCATTCTTGGTGAAAAAAATATACTCATTGATACGGTAAAGGCAAAATTTGCAGATCAGCTTTTAGCAAATATAAGCGAAATAATAGATCCAAAAGAAATAGATATTGTTATCAGTAATCACACGGAAATGGATCATACAGGATCCCTTTTAAGGGTTATGCATAAAATAGGTGAAGAAAAGCCTGTGTATTGTTCTAAAATGGGAAAAAAGAACATTAAAAGTCATTTCCACCGTGATCTTAATTTTCAGGTTGTTGGAACCGGTGACGAGCTTAAAACAGGGGACAGAACATTTTCCTTCATTGAGACAAAAATGCTTCACTGGCCGGACAGTATGTTTACATATCTCAAGGAAGAGGCAATCCTCTTTTCAAGTGATGCATTTGGTCAGCATTACAGCGGAGATGAAGTCTATGACTACGAAATTGGTGATGCAATTATGCCCCACGCACAAAAATACTATGCAAATATTCTTCTGCATTTCTCACCAAAGGTTCAGGCGCTTCTTAAAGATGTAGCAAAGATGAACCTTAAAATTGCCATGATCTGTCCTGATCATGGTATTTTCTGGAAAGATAATATTGCACAGATTATTGATGCCTATGATAAATGGTCTAAGCAGGAGCCTGCGGAAAGGGCTCTTGTCATTTATGATACCATGTGGGAAAGTACTGCCAAAATGGGAAGGGCCATTGCAAGAGGTGTTGAATCGGAAAATGTAAAAGTTAAGATGATGAACACAAGGAGATGGCACAGGAGTGATATCATTACAGAGGTTATGAACTCAGGGGCTGTCATTGCAGGTTCCCCGACTCTTAACAACAATATTTTTCCGGTTGTTTCAGATGTCCTGACCTATATCAAGGGCCTTAGACCACAAAATAAAATTGCAGCAGCTTTTGGTTCCTACGGATGGAGCGGCGAAGCAGTGAAATATTTAAACAAAGAGTTTGAAGCAATGAAAATGGAAATAATTGACGATGGGATCAGGGTGCAGTATGTTCCTGAGAAAAAGGACCTTGATATATGCTTTGATCTTGGTGTCAAAATTGCAAAAGCCCTTAAGGAAAAATGCCAAAAGTAAATAAAACAGCGCAGGAGGGAATATGGCCAGCGAATTTAATGCAGATGATATCCTTGAAATTGCTGCCAAAATTGAAAAAAACGGTGCCAAATTTTACAGGCAGGCCTCTGAAAAAGTTAAGAAAGAAGAAAACAAACATTTTCTCCTTGACCTTGCCGATATGGAAGATGAGCATGAAGCAACTTTTTTAAAGATGCAAAAGGAATTAAAAGAAAAAGAAAAAATATCCAGTACATTTGATCCTTATGATGAAAATATCCTTTATCTTAAAGCTCTTGCCGATGCCCGGGTTTTTTTTAAAAAGGAAGAACCTGCTGATAATTTTTATGACATACTGGTGTCAGCTGTTCAGGCTGAAAAGGATTCTATTGTGTTTTACCTTGGGATGAAAGGAATTGTTCCCGAAGAACTCGGCAAATCAAGTGTTGATGATATAATCAAAGAAGAGATGAAACATATAAGGCTCCTTGCCGGCAAACTTGCCGGACTTAAAAAATGATTCACATACTCCCCTGCTGTATATTATTTTTATAATAAAAACAGCAGGGGAGTTTTTATATGTTAATCCTTTTTCGCTGGACAATGTGCTGTTCCAGGATTTTTTAAAGATACAAAACAAGAAGACTGCCGGATGGAAACATATTATAACGGACATTCCGCTTGAATTGGAAAGAGTTTTTCAAATTAAAAAATTGTAAATAAATAAATTTTTCTAAAAGGGTA
>WGCX01000236.1 GCA_015493575.1 Desulfobacteraceae bacterium
GATCGGCCTCATGGCCGTTTTAAAACAATTTTCAGGAATTATTATGCAAAAAAAAAATTATTGGTTTGTCTGGTATCTGATTGGAATTATTTTCTGCTTAACATTTTTCCCGGCATGTGCCCCAAAAAAAGTTATTAAAATTTCTCCTGAAGGTAAAAATTATGCGGGAGAAAAGGTATCTTCCTTAAAAGAAAAAAAATTTTCCGAAGAACTTAAGAGAGAAAAAGCTTTTAAAATGCTTAAAGCAGATGCTGAAAAATTAGCTGAAAAAGGAGAGTATAAAAAAGCTCTTTACGCTTATAATAAAGCCATAGAAAAATCTGATAAAAAAGAAAAACAACTGATTCTGAAAAAAATTGACCTGGTTTTGACCAGTACTGATCCTGATTCAATAAAGGAAATGCTTGCATTTAAAGGAAATCTCATACCAGAACCCATGCTGATGTACAGACTTGGTCTGAATCTAATTTTAAAGGGGGATTATCCTGGCGCTGAAGAAATTTTAAACTCTCTTATAGAAAAATTTCCCGATTATAAACGTACAGAAGATGCACGTGAAGTTTTACAGATGCTTAAGGAAAATGAATTCAAAAAAAATACCATAGGATGCATGCTTCCACTTTCCGGCAGGTTCTCAGTTTTTGGGCAAAAGGCGCTAATGGGTGTTGAAATGGCTGTACATGATCTTTCCGGAGAATTTGGTAAAAATATTGTTATTATTATAAAAGATACAAAATCAGATAACAGCCGCGCAGTTCAGTGTGTTAAAGAACTTGCAGAAAAAAAAGTCGCCGCCATTGCAGGCCCGATGATCACTTCTGAACTTGCCGGAAAAGAAGCTGATCAACTCGGAGTTCCAATAGTTGTCATGACACAGAAAACCCAGATTGCAAAGGAGGGAAAATATATTTTTTCCAATTTTATATCCCCTGAAACCCAGGTAAATGCCCTTGTTTCATTTGCAGCAAGACAGCTTAACATTAAAAAATTTGCAATCCTGTACCCCGATGACAGATACGGCAAAACATATATGGATCTTTTTTTTAATAAAGTGGATGAAACTGATTCTGAAATAGTTGATGCAGAGCCGTATAATGATGTTCAGACCGATTTTTCAAATGTAATTAAAAAATTAATTGAGGAGGCTTCTGCAAGATTATCTGATACAGATAATTCCATTAATGCTGATTCTGTTCATAGTGATACTGCAAATGGTGGTACTCCTGATAATACAGATAATTCCTTTTATACCGGAGCTTCACCTGACACCGGCAATCCTTCTCTGCATGATGCAGCAGATGAGAATTCCTTAAATGATAATGAAGATAATCAGACAGCAAAATACAATGCTGAACAATCAGGTAATATTGCAGGACAACAGGTTGAACCGGAATCGGATAAACCGGTTATTAATTTCAGGGCACTGTTTATTCCGGACAAGGCATCAAGGGTAAGTCTTATTCTTCCCCAGCTTGCCTATAATGATGTAACGGGAATTTATCTTCTTGGAACAAATATCTGGCATGATCCTGATCTGATTAAATATGCAGCAAAATATGCGCACAATTCAATAATAACCGAAGGATATTTTGCAGACAGTAAAAATGTAAAATCCCATGAATTTGCTGAAAAATTTTACAGACTTTACAATGAAAAACCGGGATTTATTGAAGCTGTTGCCTATGATACGGCTTCAATGCTGATTAAAACAGCAATGGATCCTGCTGTTAATTCAAGAAAGGCCTTAAGAGATGCGCTTTCAGGTCAGCGAATATTTGACGGGGTCACAGGCAAAACCATTTTCGGAGAAAACGGTAATGCACGCAAAGAACTTTTTTTCCTTACCATTAAAAAAGGAAAATTTGTTGAAATCAATCGTTAACAAGACAGCCCTGTCCTGTGGCTTCAAGCACTGAGTGCCAGAGTTTCCCGTGGGGGTCAACGTTTTTCCGCTTTCCAGCCGATGCTTCCATGGGAATATGTACATAGTGGTTGTTCCAGTGACTGATCAGCAGTTTTGTTTTACCAGCCATTCCTGCATGCACGGCATCCCTTCCGAGGAAACCGCAGAAAACACTGTCATTTGCATTGGCAGGCAGACTTCTTATGGTATAACTCGGGTCAATATATTTAATGGTTGCAGAGATGTTCTTTTTATTAAACCACTCACCGATTTTTTCTTTTAAAAAGATTCCTATGTCCTGAAATTTTACATTGCCTGAAGGATCGTACTCCTTTTTCTGATTCTTGAAAAATTTTTGTCCTGCACCCTCTGCAACTATTATAACTGCATGTTTTCTTTCCTTTAATCTTCTTTCGAGTGAAGCCATTAAGCCCGATGCACCGTAAAGGTCAAAATCGATTTCAGGAATAAGAACAAAATTAGCATCCTGCTGGGCAAGGGCAGCAGTTGCTGCAAGAAAACCTGAATGCCTTCCCATGAGTTTTATCAATCCAATACCATTTGGATAGCCTTCGGCCTCGTTGTGGGCTCCCTTTATTGCATTGGTTGCAATATCAACGGCCGTGTCAAATCCAAATGATCTTGAAACAAGGTAAATATCATTATCAATGGTTTTTGGAATAAGAATAACGCCTATTTTAAGATTCCTGTCTGTTATTTCATCGGCTATTTTTTTTGAAGCAACAAGGGTCCCGTCACCACCAACCATGAAAAGTATTCCTATATTCATTCTTTCAAGACAGTCAACAATTGCTCCTATATCCTGGGTTCCCCGTGAAGAACCAAGGATAGTGCCGCCCATATCAAGTATATTTGATACTGATTCAGGCTTAAGCTCAATAACTTTGTGACCGTAATCGGGAATAAAGCCCTGAAGGCCATATTTCATACCATAAATATTTCTGACATCGTAGCAGTGGTAAAGTTCAAGGACAATGGATCTTATGATATCGTTAAGGCCCGGACAAAGCCCGCCACAGGTCGCAATGGCGCATTTTAACTTGCTTGGGTCAAAATAAATTTTTTCCCTTGGGCCTGCAAGTTCAAAGCTTGGAAGGTCAATTTTTTTACTTATATATTCCATTACCTTCTGCTTCTGAACATTGATAATGACCCTGCTGTCATCTGCAACAAATCTTTTTGTGTATCCTCCCTTGATTCTTCCATTCAGTGGAGAAAAAATATTCGAAGGTCCAAGTTGTTGAATTTCAGTCATCAGATTTTCGGTGTCCATTTTTATCCTCGCTTTGATTCCTTTTTTTTATTTGTATTATGATCCGAACCATTGAATTTAAAAGCCCCTTTACCAAGAATATCATGGAGGTGAAGGATACCCTCCATTGTTTTGTCTTTACCTGTGACGGGCAGTACGGTAATCTGGTATTTTTCCATCATATTTAAAGCATCATAAAGAGGTGAATCAGCTGAAATGGTCAAAGGATTATCCGTCATAACGGTTTCAACAGGGGTGTTGAGAAAATCATTTATATCAACTGCAATACAATGCCTGACATCACCGTCGGTTATTATACCTGATAATCGATTCATTTCATCTAAAATAAGTACAACTCCAAGCTTATATTCTTCCATTTCTTTAATTGCAGCAGTCATGGCTGAGCCGGGAGGGACCGAGGGAAAGGATGAATTTTTAAACATGATTTCTCCCACCCTGCAGGAAAGCCTTTGACCTAAGGCACCACCTGGATGGGATTTTTTAAAATCACTGATCTTGAAATGTTTTTCATTTATCAGTACAACGGCAAGAGCATCCCCCATGGCAAGCTGGGCTGTGGTGCTGCAGGTCGGGGCAAGTCCAAGGGGACAGGCTTCTTTTTCAACACCGGTATCAATTACGATATCGCAGTTGTTTGCCATGAACGATGCGGGGTTGCCTGTGAAAGCGATCATTTTACATCCAAGTTCCCTGATGGAGGGAAGAAGAACATTCAGCTCACCTGTTTCTCCACTGTTTGAAATTGCAAGAAAAACATCCTCTTTTGCAACCATGCCAAGATCTCCGTGCATGGCTTCCACCGGATGAAGAAAAATTGAATTGGTGCCCGTACTTGTGAGGGTTGCAACAATTTTCCTGCCGATAAGTCCTGACTTGCCGATTCCGGATACAATAACTCTTCCCGTTGAAGAGCATATAATCCTCACCATCTCCTCAAA
>WGCX01000237.1 GCA_015493575.1 Desulfobacteraceae bacterium
TCATATCTTCCCGGCAGGGCAGTTACATCTTTGTGCATGGGCTCCCATGAACTATACAGATATGTTGACAACAATCCCATGTTTTATTTCAGGTCTTCGGATTTTGTCAATGATCCCAATGTGATCGCAAACAATGACAACCTTATTTCCATAAGTTCCGCCCTTGAAGTGGATCTTACAGGCCAGATATGTACGGATTCCAAAGGATACCTTTTTTACAGCGGTATCGGAGACCAGGTGGATTTTATCAGGGGAAGCAATATGTCAAAGGGCGGGTTTTCCATTATTGTCATTCCCTCAACCGCCCAGAACGGAACCGTATCCCGCATTGTCCCCCATTTGAGTGAAGGTGCCGGCGTTGCCACAACAAGAGGCGATATTGACCTTATTGTCACTGAATACGGAATTGCTGAAATGAAAAGAAAAAGCATATACCAGAGGGTGATGGAACTGACCCGTATTGCCCACCCCAAATTCAGGAAATACCTGATTGAAGAGGCAAAAAAGAGAAGGTATATCTTTCCTGATCAGCTTCCCCCGAGCACACAGGATCTTATGTTCCTTGAAAATTATAAATACACCATGAAACTTCCCACGGGCCGGGAAATAGGATTTCGTCCCCTGCTTCCATCAGATGAATTTGAATCAAGAAACTTTTTTTATTCTCTCCAGGAGGACACCATTTACTACAGATTTTTTAATAAACGAAAGGTGTTCTCAAGGGAAATGATTCAAAGCCAGTGGGCTGATGTGGATTACAGAAGGAATATGACCATTATAGGCCTTATTCAACGGGGTAAGACAAAACATATATCAGCCATTGGTTCATATGCCGAGGCCGATGAAAATGCAGCTGAAATTGCTTTTCTTGTGAAAGAAGAGCTGCAGGGAATGGGCATTGGCTCACGCCTTCTTGAAATTCTTGAGGGAATCGCAAAGGAGAACGGATATACAAAATTTGTTGCAACTGTGCTTGCCGAGAATAAAAAAATGATACAGGTGTTCCGTAAACGGTATCCCGAAGCAAAACTTGTCCGCAGCGGAGGCGGGGATATTGAAATAGAAATGGATTTTAAAGTGTAAGGATCAAAAATTTTATAAATTGAATTAAATTGTAATGGTTGAAATAAGGAGAAGAAAGAAAAATTGATGAACAGCCACGGCAGATGATTCTGCCATGGCTGTTTTTTAGAACAAATACTGGATGTCGATTATTTTTTCTTTGAGGAAAGCTCAGGGAAATCCCAGTAAAAATATTCATTGGAATGTTTGTTTTCGCCTTTGTCTTTTCTTGCGATTTCGTTTTCCCTCAGCTCAATCCTTCTGATTTTTCCACTGATTGTTTTTGGAACTTCAGTTACAAATTCAATGATTCTTGGAATTTTGAATTTTGCAAGGATATCTATTGAATGCTGGAAAAGTTCAAGGGCAAGCTCCTTTGAAGGCTCAAATCCCTTATTCAGGATAATATAGGCTTTTACAAGCTGGTATCTCTTTGGGTCCGGTGCACCGACAACGGCAGCTTCGCCAACGGCTTCATGCTCAACAAGTGCACTTTCAACCTCAAATGGTCCCACGCGGTAATCGGAAGATTTAATAACATCATCAGCCCTTCCCACAAACCACCAGTAACCATCGGAGTCAAATGTTGCACGGTCGCCTGTGTAATAGTAATTGTCAATGAAAACGCTTGCCATTTTTTCAGGATTGCCGATATACTCTGAAAACAGCCCGATGGGTCTCCATTTTGTAAGCCTTGCTGCAATATGTCCCGGTGTATCCGGAGTTGAGATTTCCTTTCCTTCATCGTCAAGCAGTACCATATCGTACATGAATGAAGGATATCCAAAGGAGCCGGAACGCATTTTACCGGTCATCCAGGGAGGATTGCCAATCATTGCCGTGGATTCTGTCTGGCCGTAAAAGTCACGGATCTCAGTTCCTGTAGCCTCTTTCCACTGTTTTATAACTTCAGGATTCAATGGCTCGCCTGCACCAATGGACTGGCGAAGATTGGATAGATCAAATTTCGCAAGGTCAAGATTGATAAACATTCTCCATGCAGTTGGAGGAGCACAGAAAGTGCTTACCTTTGCAGCAACAAGGGACTCGAGATATTGTACACCGTCAAGGACTGTAAAATTAAATCCCGTTGCAGTTGCACCAACATTTAAAGGACCGAAAAAACTGCTCCATGCCCATTTTGCCCAGCCCGGAGCACTCAAATTGTGATGAACATCATCTGGCCTTATTCCTGCCATGACAGATGTTGAAAGATGCCCGATTGGATATGCAGTGGAATGACCAACTCTTTTTGCAAGCCCTGTTGTGCCGGATGTAAAAAAGCAGAACAGTGTTTCAGAAGATTTGGTTTTTGCAGGTTCAGCTTCTGCAGCCTCTTTTTCAATTTCACTGTAGCTCTTCCATCCTTCAGCCTTGCCAAGGACAATTTTTATTTTTGGTGTTACTCCTGTAACTTTAATGGCTTCATCAACAACATCTGTAAAAGCTTCATCGGCCATCATGACATCGGGAGCATAGGTTTCAAATCTGAACTGGAGCTCTCTCATGGTCATGGTTGTAGCAGTTGGAACGGTTATTATTCCGCCTTTTACAGCAGCAAAGCTTGAGAACCATGTTTCAGGGACAATGGGAACCATCATGTACATGTTGTCACCTTTGTCAACGCCGCTTGCGCGAAGGAAATTTAACACCTTGTTACCATTGGCTGCAAGTTCTTTATAGGAAAAGCTTTTTGCTTCTTTAGTTGCAATATCTCTCCAGATAAGTGCTGTTTTGTCACCCTGATTTTTAACGTGAAGCCCTTCGAAAATTTCATCTGCCCAGTTAAAATACTCGGGAAGTTCCGCATAGTTCAGTTTTTTAAAAAAAGCTTTAGCGGCAGCTTCCTTTTCGTCATTGTCTTCCATCATGTTAAGATCCATGACTTCTTTAAATAAATCCTGCATTCCCATAAGAATCACTCCTTGCTGTTTTTTTATTATTGTTAATATGAAGGACATATATTATGTCCACATTGTATATGGCAGTTGTTACCGAGCGCTCGGTCGGTACGGGTTTAAAAAAAATCAGATGATTCCCGAAACCCCTTTGCTCTTTTGTGTTGATTTATCTGCTCTGAAATTTTTGATCAAACGATTTGAGAAAGCACTTAATCAACAACACTTAAATGATATAGATTAATATAATAATATTTGTCAAAGACTTTTTTATTATTTTATAAAATCTTTTGTGTGTGGTGAGGGCAGATCCGGGCAGGACCGGATCTGCCTGTGAAACATGACAGGAAACAGCAAAATTATAAAATACTATTTTATTCTTTGCCGTGAGCTAATTCAGGGCAAGGCCATATCTGCTTATGGCAGCCGATCACGCAAAGGCACCATCAGGCATTTCCATAATGGAAGGTACATTTTTTTTAAGTGTTTCCATTTCAGCCATGGTTGACGGAATCACAAAATCCATGAAATACTCTGCAGTTTTAATCTGTCCCTGGTAAAACACTTTATCCTTTTTCTTTGCCTTTTCGATTTTTGAAGCAGCAACTACTGCTCTCCAAAGCTCTAACCAGGCAAGGCATACATCGCCTGTAACATTGAGGAACGGATGGGCCATTGCAAAGGCATCAAGCACTTTTTCAGACATGGCTGTCATACCCATGTGCATTGCTGTTTCTCCGAGAAGATGCACCGCTTTTTCAAACCTTTCCGCCATATCTTTAAGAATTGATATTTCTTTTGCTTCTGCAGTGGTTTTATTCATCTCTCCCAAAAGATCCATAAAGGGTTTTCCTTTTTTAAGTCCCAGTTTTCTTCCAAGCAGATCCATGGCCTGGATTCCATTGGTACCTTCATAGATGCTGGCGATTTTGCAGTCACGTAAAAGCTGTTCCTGGGGATATTCCTGAATAAACCCGTATCCTCCGTAAACCTGAATTCCCTGGGTGCATACTTCAAAGCCTTTGTCCGTACAATATGCCTTTGCAACGGGTATGAGAAGTTCAATAAGCCCTGAATACTTTTCTTTTTCCTCCTCAGTTTCCGCAGTTTTGACTTTATCAAACAAAAGACCTGTAAAGTACAGCAGAATTCTCATACCGTCAACATATGCCTTCATTGAGACCAGCTGGCGTTTTACATCGGGATGATTTATTATGGTTACAGATTTCGGGTTTTTATCGAACATGCTTAAAAGATCTGCACCCTGCACCCTTTCTTTTGCATAATTAACGGCATTTACATAGGATGCGGATGCAAGGCCCAAGCCCTGCATTGCAACGCCAAGTCTTGCCTCGTTCATCATGACAAACATCGCTTTCATGCCCTTGTTTTTTTCCCCGAGAAGCTCTCCTGTACATTTCCCCTTTGAACCAAATGAAAGTGAGGCTGTGCTGTTGCCGTGAATTCCCATTTTTTCTTCAATACCGGTACATTCCACATCATTTGATTCTCCGATACTGCCGTCTTTGTTAATTTGATACTTTGGCACAAGAAACAATGAAATTCCCCTGGTACCGGCGGGCTCACCTTCTATACGGGCAAGGACGGGATGGATTATATTTTCCGTAAGATCATGGTCTCCGCCTGATATGAAAATTTTATTACCTGTTATGGAATAAGTCCCGTCTTTATTTAATTTTGCACTTGTGGTAAGGGCACCTACATCGGAGCCTGCTTCAGGTTCCGTAAGACACATTGTACCTGCCCATTTGCCGGAATAAAGGTTGGCAAGATATTTTTCCTTTTGCTGATCCGTGCCGAATTCTTCCACAAGCTTACCTGCTCCGTGGGTAAGTCCCGGATACATCATAAAAGCACAGTTTGCTCCCGCAAACATCTCCCCTGCAGCAATGGCAACGCTGCGCGGCATGCCCTGACCGCCGAAATCCGGATCATCACACATGGCGATCCATTCACCTTCACAAAAGAGTTTAAACGGCTTGTGAAAGCATTCCGGAACCGTTACCTTTCCCTTTTCAAGAACGCATCCCTGCTGATCGCCTTCCTTTTCCGTTGGAAGAAGTTCTTTAACTGCAATGTTTCTGGCCTCTGCAATAACCATATCAACGGTTTTTTTATTAAAGTCTTCAAATATTTCATTTTTGGATAAATCTGCAACCTTTAATACTTCATGCAGTACAAAATCCTGGTCCCTTCTGTCAGCTATCAACTGTGCCATTTTTATTTTCTCCTTGTGCTTTTTTTATGAAATGCCTGTAAAGTTCCTTTAAACATCATATTTGGCTACGCGCATTTGACCCTGTATTTGTCAGAATCTTTGATCCTTAGAGGTTGTCTGAGAGTCTCCGGATCGGCCTCATGGCCGTTTACTTGAGATTCCCAGGGTAAACATTTTGAAAATCATGTTAAGCCTGTTTTTAAAATCTTCCTCGCTTTCTTCTGTAAACAGCGATGACCACGAAGCTGAATGGGCAATATCACTGAATAAAACTGCCATATCACTTTCAGGATAAGACTTGAATTCATTGGTTTCTTTTCCCTGCTCAAAGATACTGCGGAATAAATTGACCATTTTTTCATGCATTTTGTTTACGTTTTCGTTGAGTCTCGGCATTACCACAGAATCAATACTGCTTCTTTCTGCAATATAGATCCTAATGAATTCGTTATTTTTTTTATAAAATTCTGCCATGGCAAAAAGAGATTCTTTAAGTTTTTCTGTGGGCGAGATATCATCTTTCTGACTGATCCTGTAAAAAATTTTTCCAAGATCATGTATTTTCTCCATTACAAGATCGTTGTAGATCTGTTTTTTACTGGTAAAATATTTGTAAATTGTACCTAAGGGATATTGTGCAGCCTGGCTGATCATGGCCATTGTTGTTCCGTGAAAGCCCTGGGATGCAAAAACAGACATGGCAGAATCAAGAATTTCCTTTTGCCTTCTTATTTCATCCCTTTGTTTACGTGACAGTTTTATTTTTTTGTCCGGCATTTTTGTCATAATATAGTTTTACATTATAGTTGTTCTAATTATAGAAAATCTAATTCATTTTTAGAATTTATATTCTATACAATTTATCAAGTCAAGTGTTTTTTAAAAGGTCTCATCAGAAACTATCTTATGGCGCATTGTTTTCATACGTCAATGAGGCGCTGAAAAAATTAGCACAGGATACACGGTTTGTCGGATCTGACCGGATTGGATATATGGCTGCCCTCCATACATGGGCGCTATGCTCCAGTATCATCCTCATCTGCATCTGATTATTCCCGGAGGAGCTTTGTCTGATAAGGATCAATGACTTTCACAGGCTGCATGTTGCACCACCCGTGCGCCAAATTGCCGGTATTTTAATTTTCTACCTGTATTTTAATGGTTGAAAAAAGTTTGAGTTCTGGTTTCTACATCAAAATAAAGGCCTTCTTTCAAACTGTTCATCGCATCTAACCTTCAGCACATCCAACAAATCATCAACCTTTCCCCCTATACAGACCCGCGCTTCTTGAACCATGGATTAGTACCGAGCCCCGTGCCTCGGCACGGTTACTAATCCTTTATTTGTTAGCTGTTTCGAAATCATTTCAATATGTTACTGACGAAATATTTTGGTTTGAATGCCTTTCATGATTTTGTAGTGTTTATCATTGCCTGTAATCAATGGGAGGCCATGAGCAATGGCGGTGGAACCAATAAGGGCATCGGCGAGTTGCATTGAGTAACTCAAGAAATTCTGTTCCACAGCAAACATGGCTTTGGCAGAAATTTCCTCGGTAATGTATAAAATTTTGCAATTCCATGCGTGGAGAGCTTGGCGGAGACTGTTCAATTCTTTTTTGTTTCTCATCCCTTGAACAAGTTCCATATATGTGACAACAGAAATTGAAAAACTTTCGAGAGTTTTTATGGTTTTGTATGCTTTTTCATTCCCTCGCAAATACCAGATAAGTACGTCAGTATCGACCAAGATCATTAGGAACGTCCTTTTCTTAAATTTCTTACATACTCATCAACGTTAGAAGAGGGATCATGATCCTTCCACATTCCAAATAACGGAGATTTTGATATTTTTCTTTTTTCATTCTCAAAAGGGACAAGTTTGGCACATGGCTTCCCTCGAAAGGTAATAACAACCTCTTCACCTCTGTTAACGGTTTCAATTAATTCTTTGGAGTGGAATCTCAGATCTTTAGCTGTTGCTTTCATTATTTTTACCCCTCTGTGATATAGAGTTTATATTTTATAGTATAAACTCTATTGGGCAGAGTGTCAAATTCTGTGTTCTTTTTTTGGTAGCGAACGGCTCGCATCACCGGGCACAAAAAGCAGAGCGAGGAACGAGCGGCACTTTTTGCCGTCCGAGTGCATTTGCTTTGTTATGTGAGTTTTAGTTCTGATCTATCCAAGCTTTTACATCAGCGACCATAGGCCCTACAGCCTGGACAGCTCTATGCAACTTGCTTTCACTGATACCAAATTTTGAAGTCCAGTATGATACTTCCCATGGTTGATTAATGTTGATCTTTTTTGGGTCTTCAGGTTTTCTACGATTAAGATCATCTGCCATTTTGAGCCTCCATTTTATTTCATCTCCGACGGCCGGATCGAAGCGAGTTTCATATAAACGGCCATGAGGCCGGGCTGGACTGCGCCGCGGAGCCTCAAAGAATCAAAGATTCTGACGAACATAGAAAAAGCATTTGTGACTATGTCAAAATAGACTCTTTCTTATAAAAAACCACAACAAACTGGGTGCATAATCTGGATTAATGTGCTATTTAATATTTTGGTCATGGCTATCCTCCATCTTTTATTTTGGTCAATAAAAAAAATATGATAGCCATGACCTTTTTTTGAAAAATTGAAAGTGTTTCATGTTTTGTTGTGTCCGAATGACATGGGGGTTATATGACAAAAGAAAACGATATTGTTCTTATATATGTTGAAAATCTGCCTGCTGGATTTGCCAGGGTTGAATCCATATCTGCCGATTCAAAAAAAGACTGGTATCACGTAAAACTTTTATTTCTTCAGATTCCTCTCCAGACTGTGACCTGGATACTCAAGGATTCTTATATTAACGGCGGGGAGTTCACCATGGGCGGTAAAAAAATGAGGCTGGAGCTTGTTAAATGCCCGGAAGAAAAAGTTGTTTTAAAGGAAAACTCATCTGTTGATAATATCACGAGTTTCCCTATTGAAAAAGATAAAAAAACAGATATTTCAGATAAAAAGCAAAATAAAATAACAGAGAAAAAAGAAAAACCGCAAAAGAAAAAAATAGAAAACAAACAGGCCGAGATAATATCCCTTGCTGACATAAGAAAATTGAAAAAGAAAAAATGAGCTCAAACCCTTGTGCTGTAATATCTGCATCAAGAAGAACAGATATTCCTGCTTTTTATATGAAATGGTTCATGGAGCAGATTGGAAAAGGTTTTTTTGAAACAATAAATCCATATAACAGGGTCAAAAGAGTTATTGATGCTTCTTCTGATAATATTCATACCATAGTTTTCTGGTCCAAAAATTTCAGACCGTTCCTGGAATCCGGTTCAGGTGAAAAATTAAAAAAAATGGGGTATAATCTTTTTTTTAATTTTACTGTGAACTCCCGGTCAAAACGGCTTGAACCCAATATACCGCCCCTTAGGGAAAGGCTTGCCCAGCTTGAAGAACTCTGCACCAGATTTAAACCTGAAGCCGTAAACTGGAGATTTGATCCAATCTGCTTTTATAAAAAAAATGATGAAAAAATTGAGAACAACCTTACGGATTTTCAATTTATTGCTGAAAAAGCAAAAGAATGCGGAATTTCAAGGTGTGTGACAAGTTTTAATGATGATTACGCAAAAATAAGAAAAAGGATAAGATATCTGAGAAGCATCGGCAAAAATCCCCCTGATCTGATTTATCCGGATAATAAAAAGAAAGTTGAAATAATTTTAAGAATGGAACAGTTCCTGAAAACAAAGGGAATTGCTCTTTTTACATGCTGTGAAAAGGAAACTTTTTCACAACTTCCCAATGACACGACTGTGATGGAAAATGCTTGCATCCCCGGAAGGTTGCTTAAGGATATTTATGGCGGCAATCCTGTAACTAAAAGGGATTACGGGCAAAGATCAAAAAAAGGATGTAAATGTACAAAATCAATTGATATAGGCTCCTATGATAATCATCCCTGTTTCCATAACTGTCTGTTCTGCTATGCAAATACTGCCATTGATGTGGAAATCAAAAATTCAGCGGGGAAAATATAATCACCATGAAGCTGATATGGATTCAGGCCCGGATATGTCCAGAGAATTCAATATTTTTACAAAGCCTTAGGGCATGAAGGTGATGATTCAATAGAGTTAAGGGCTCCGTTTTATCTCACAAAGAAAATGACTCCCAGAGAAAATGACACACAGCCCAGAGAAAATAACTCACAAAGCAAATAATTCACAAAAAAAAGAAATTTATGAAAATTAAAAATCTTACAATTAATGGGAAAACCATTCTTGCCCCCCTTGCCGGAATAACAAACCTTCCTTTCAGACTGATTGCAAAAAAATGGGGCTGTTCCCTTGTATGCACTGAGATGATAAGTTCCAAAGGACTTCTTTACAATTCGGAAAAAACTTTCAGACTGCTTGATTCAAAAAAAGAGGAAAGGCCGTTGTGCGTTCAGATATTCGGGGCAGATCCTGATTCAATGGCAGAGGCTGCAAAAATCATTGAACAGAAAAATTTTGCTGATATCATTGATATAAATTTCGGGTGCAGTGTTAAGAAAATTGTTAAAACAGGAGCAGGGGTTGCACTTATGAAAGATCCTGCAACTGCTGAAAAACTCATAAAAGCTGTAAGAAATGCTGTTTCAATGCCTTTTACCATAAAATTAAGATCGGGATATGACAGCTCAGGGGATCAGGCCGTAATAATTGGTGAAATTGCCGAACATAACGGGGTGGATGCCATTGCCATACATCCTCGAACTGCATCACAGGGATTTAAGGGAAAAGCTGACTGGAGTTTAATTAAAAGGCTGAAAAATCATCTTACAATACCTGTTGTGGGAAACGGAGATATAGTCACTCCGGAAGATGGAATAAGAATGCTTAAAGAAACCGGCTGCGATGCAATTATGATAGGACGGGCTGCAATGGGCAACCCGTGCATTTTCTCCGGGATAAATAAGCTGCTGAATCAGGAAATTTCAGATAAAGACATGACAACTGAAGATATTTTAAATATAGATGTATCTGATGCGGATTACGCTGACTGCTCGTCTTTACAGACAAAATTTAAAGTAATAAGAGACCTTTTATTTTCCTATATCGATTATTTTGGAGAAGAACACGGCTGCAGAATGCTAAGGGGCAGACTTGTCTGGTGTGTCAAAAATCTGCCCGGTGCATCTGCATTCAGGCGGGATCTGTCAAAAATTGAATCAAAAACCCAGGCCCTGCAATTGATCAGTGATTATGAAAATATTGTTATTGAAAAACAATCCATGGGTATGGAACCTGAATTCTAAACACAGACTGCATGTGAAATGAACATGAAGATAATATAACAAAAGCAAAATCGATTTTTTTAAGAGCTTATCAAAGAGATATTTTCAATATTACAATTCAGCCTCTGCTGACGCATACGCCTCATCAAGTCTTTTTTTCAGATAATTCAATTTGTCATAGTCATATTCGTCAAGGTCAAAACAATACCCGTCTTCTCCAAGCAGCCCATCCGGAATCAGATCTCCGAGTTCTTCAGGGTCATTGATCATTTCTCCGTAAAAACAGACGGAAAGCCATCTTGCTTCGGGATCATCATCGATCACATCTGCCATTGCAAAAAGGGATCGTTTTTTCTGATTTTTGTGTACTGGCCGAAGGGAATAGGTGATTCCGGGCCTTGCATTAAATTCAATTGAAATATCATCCATTTTTAAAATATGGTCAGATATTTCCTTAAACGCCTTTTTTATTCCCGATTCATTATCTTTCCATTGTTCAATGAATAGTTTAAGATTTTCCATATATCGTGTCCTTTTAGTGTCCCCTCAATCAAACAAGCGGAGAATGAACGGCAAGAAGCATCCCGTAACCGCCCTGAATATTTTTTGTGTTATGGATTCCATGATGGGCCAGGATAAGCTGAACCTCGTAGGATCTCGGACCTGAACCGCAGAGCAGGCACAATGGTTCATCCCGGGGAACTTCATCAACTCTGTCTCTTAATTCATCCTGGGGGATATTAATCCATCGGTCTCCATATTTTTCTACAAAAGGTTCTGCCTGTATTGCACTTCTTATATCCAATACCCTGACTTTTCCTTCTTCAAATTCTTTTAAAAAATCAATTGGATCAATGGGGATATGACTTCCTTTAATTGTATTGTCAAGGGCATTTCCCGCATTATTGATGATATCCATGGCAGACGCATACGGGGGTGAATATCCGGCCTCAAGTGTACATATATCACTGACCACAGCGTTAAACTGAAGCATCACAGCAACGGCATCAACCCTTGCTTTCACAGCATCTCCCTGGGGGCCTGCCGCCTCAATGCCAAGAATTCTTTTTGTGCTTCTGTCCGCGATTATTTTAATATACATGAATCCGGAATCGGGATAAAAATGTGCCCTGTCATGCTGGGCTACAATTGCATAAACAGGATCAAAGCCCGCATCCCCGGCCTGTTTAAATGTAAGCCCCGCCTTTGCAACACCAAGATCAAAAACCTTTAAACAGAAAGTTCCCACACAGCCCTTGAAATGATCACATCCTCCCTTGATATTTGTTGCGATAATACGTCCCTGCCGGTTTGCAAGGGAACCCAGGGGCATCAGGACAGTCTGCCCGCTCACAAGGTTAATGATTTCTGCACAGTCCCCTCCTGCATATATGTCAGGATCAGTTGTACGCATGCATTGATCAACGAGAATTCCGTTGTTTCTTCCAATGGCAAGACCAGCATCTGCAGCAAGCTTTGAATTCGGCCTGACCCCGGCGGCAAGGATAACAAGATCACATGGTATATTTCCCGTTGTTGTATCAACGGACTGCACCCCTGTTTCAGCATCCCCGTTGATGCGGATCACTTTTTCTGCGACCATAACGTTTACATCATTGTCTCTTAAGTGTTTTTCCACCACCCTGGCAAGATTTCTGCCAAGGGCCTGGGGAAGAACATGGTCGGCCATCTCTATAATTGTGGTATCAATACCCCAGAGATCGGTTAACGCCTCGGCCATTTCAATTCCAATTGCCCCGGCACCTATTACAACGGCATTTTCAGCTTTTCCCTTTGATATAATGTCTTTAATTGCCTTTGCATTATGAAGATTTGAAACAGTAAATACCCCGGGAAGATCTGATCCCGGAAAAGGAGGTCTTACAGGAGTTGCTCCGGTTGCAATAACAAGTTTGTCATACTCAATTTCACCTGTTGATCCATCCTTTATATGGCAGACGGCAAGTTTCTTGTTTTTCCTGTCTATTGCCGTAACCTCAACTTCAGTTATTACATCAACTCTTTTATCGGTTTTAAAAAA
>WGCX01000238.1 GCA_015493575.1 Desulfobacteraceae bacterium
ATGTAAGGGCCGTTGAAAGTTCATATGAATCCTCCGGAAGATCTTCTGCACTGTACAATTTTATGCATTTTTCAACACCGTCAATAAAAACAATTGTGTCTTTGTCGGCTTTGCCGGTAATTTCAAGGACATCAAAGCCGGAAAATTTGGAATAGGGCCCGAAATACCCTCCCACATTGGAATCCATGGGCGCACCAGTCAAGGGAGAAATTGTGGTTACGATGCTCTTGCCTCCCCCGGGATATCCCGGGGTACCGCCAAGGGGACCTGAAGCAATACAAAGCGCATTTTCTTTATCATTCCATTTTGTACTGCCTGAAACGGCATGCCATAAAAGCCAGAGATCGTATCCCTTGCCGCCTATAAATTTTTCTTTTACCTTTTTATCAATATCTTTTATGGAAATATCAGATGATGACACATTAACGTGAAGGGATTTATCCGTATATCCGTTTTTAATCCCGGGATGTTCATAGGATAAAGATTTGATTTCGTTTAACTTAAATCCAGTCATTTTATACTCCTTGCATTATTATGATTCAGACATTTTTATTTTTTCAGCAGTTATTTCAAGCCCTCTTCTCCGCCAAAATCACGGTACAGAGACAATTCATCTGCAACAATTTTATCATTTTTTGTTTCATTATTTGTGGTAAATCTTGCAATGATTTCGCCAAGCCCCGGCCCCAGCATATAACCCTGGCCGCACATGCCCGTTGCATGGAAAAGTCCTTTGACATCATTGTTCCACCCCATGACAGGTGCTCCGTCAGGTGTCATGGGATATAATCCACGCCATACCCTGCGAACCCTGATATTTTTCAATCTCGGCAGAAGATTTACCATTCTTGCACTGACCTGCGGAAGAAATACCGAGGTTTCCCTTTTGTCCGTTCCGAGAATCGGGGGATCAGGAGTGATACAGAAAACTATCTGGCCATGGGGATTCTGGTAAAAATAATAATTTTTTGATCCGGGTCCGGGTCTTAAGTCAATGATCATGCATTTGAAAAAAGGTTGAACAGGTTCTGTAATTGCACCTTCATGGGAATCGGGAAAAACCGGAATGTCAACGCCTGCAAGTTTTCCAAGATCCCTTGAAAAAGGACCTGCAGCATCAATAACAACTGGACTTTCATACCTGTCTTTGTCCGTTTCAACGCCTGTGATTTTGCCGTTTTCCATGTTTATGGCTTTTACGGACTCGTTAAAATAAAAATCAACGTTTCCTGTTGCAAGACTTTTTCTGTAAAACGCGTTAATGGCAAGGAGCGGAGATGCAGAACCGTCATCCGGTGAAAAAGTACCGCCCATAAGACCGTCCCTGTTTATTCCCGGAGCAATTTCTGCAACCATATCCGCATCAATATAGTCAATATTGAGGTTGTTTTGCTTTTGAATGGGCAGAATTCCCTTTAAAAGTTCCTCTTCCTGTTTTCTGTAAACTGCAAAAAGATATCCGCCCTTGAGCCACTCAATATCGTCGCCGTGGGTTTCTTTCCATGTGGAAAAAATTTCAAGGGAGCGCAGGCCTGCAATAATTTTTCCGGGAGCAGAATGGGTCGCCCTTATACCGCCTATTGCGTGTTTATTCTCGCCCTGACCCGGAGATGGATTTTTATCAATAACAGCAGCTTTTACACCCATTTCGCCCAGTGCCATGGCAGCAGGAACGCCAATGGAGCCTGCTCCGACAATTATGATATCATATGTTTTCATTATTCATCATCTCCTTTTACCCCGGCAAGGGTACCAAAGGGAACTTCCACAAAAAGGGGCCTGTCAATCCTGTCAGTTACCTCTTTTAAATCAACGCCCTCATCCCTGAAAATCCTTAAGATCATGGTTCGGCATGTCTTTGATCCACATGATCCCATTCCGGCACGGTTAATTGCCTTAAGCTGGTTCACGTCCCGCACGCCTTCCCTTATGGCCGTCCTGATATCGCCTGCCGTAACCCTTTCACATCTGCATATGACAGCTTCATCGGGAAGAGAAGATGTGTCTGCAACGGGCAGTTCTTTGAATTTTTCCTCCTGGAACACAATGCCCACGGCTTTTTTTGCAACTGCCTTTCCCATTTTCACCTGGACAAGAAGTGTACCGGGAAATTTATTTTTACGTGTGATTACCCTCTGAACTTCGTATCGGCCGATGACAGCTCCGTCAATGTCTGTGACAATGATCTCGTTCCCCTTTTCCACTTTTTCCCTCCAGATCTCATAGGGCAGGGTTACAGTTGGAAAATCCTGATCCTTGCGGAAATCAACAAGGGTGATTGCAAGTCCGGGGCAGACTGCAATACAGTTCATGCAGCCTATGCACTCATCTGTATTGGTTGCGTATGGAAGCCCTGTAATGACGTCATTTTCGGTTTTTATAATATTTCGATCGCACACTGATGTGCAGGGGTTACATGGAATTTCCTGGAAACAGTGAAATACCGGCATAACACCCTTGTCATCTTCAGGCTGCATCCTTGTTTTGGGAACACCGGGCTTTGATTTTAAAATTTTTGCCTTTTCCTCAAGCTCTTTTGGAATTTCTCCTTCAAATTTACCAAGAGATTTTGCAATTTTAAGGCCTTCGATTTTTCCGGTGAACATTGCAGCAGATGCTTCTGCTATCTCCTGGGCATCTCCTGCTGAAAAAACATCCATGCCCCACTCTTTTGCCTTGAGATAAAATTCATTTACCTCATTAAGCCCTACTGCAATCAGCACAGTATCTACT
>WGCX01000239.1 GCA_015493575.1 Desulfobacteraceae bacterium
GATTTGCTGACCATCACCTGGAGATGCGCCCTTGCAGCTTTCTGGACAAGTTCATAACTTATCCTTGAAGACAGGACAACAAGTCTTGCCGCGTTTAGTTTTTTTTCCATAAATGCACAGCCTATTGCCTTGTCAAGGGCGTTATGCCGGCCAACATCCTCGGCAAAGGATATGATTTTCATTTCATTATTAAATATCATGGCAGCATGTGATCCACGGGTTCTTGGATAGTATTTCTGGTTCTTTGAAAGCTCACCTGTGCATTTAAAAACACGATCAAGCTCAATTTCAAAACCGTCCTGTGCAGGAGTAAGTAAAGAATTTAAATCCTCCATCATCTGCTTTCCGCAAATACCGCAGCTTGTCTGGCTTATAAAACTTCTTCTTTCAAGAATATCATGAATTTTTTCTTTTCTTTCAGGCTTCAGTCTTACATCAATAACATTTGGGTCAAGATCTTTGCAGTATCCTATGGTTGTAAAATCATTTACAGACTCTGCAATCCCCTCTCCAAGGCAGAAACCTGCAGCATGGAACATCTCCTGCCCCGGTGTTCTCATTACAACGGAATAGGGCTTGTCATCAATGCGGATCAATAACGGCTCCTCACCGATGAATTCCAGAGAATCTTTTCTGCATTCCTGTTGTTTAAACCTGAGAACCTGATAAAATTCAGTATTTTTTCCTGCACCCAATGATGGTTATTCCCTATCCGCCCATGGCGATTTTATTATGCTTTTGTTTTAACAGCCTTTTTGTTTAAAACTCTTTTTTCTTCTGCAACAGGAGGAGGAACAGGCTCTCCTGTAATTTTCTGCACAGCACCAAAACGCGGGGGACATGCTTCAAAGCAGGTTCCGCATTTTATGCATTTCTCCTGATCAATCACATGAATTGTATTTTTACCGCCCGTTATAGCCTCTGCAGGGCATTTTCTTGCGCATATCATGCAGGCCCGGCATTTATCAGGATCTATATAATATGAGGGCACATCTTTTAATAACTGCTCAATTTCTTCATTTGTGTAAAGATTTTCATACTCTTTAAGGGTATCAAAGCGCTGTTCCAGTTTATCCCTTTTTGCCATTTTTATATATGGTATGAGTTTTCTTATCTCATCAATTTTTGATTTTACCTGATCTTTGTCAAGATTTTCACCAATACCAAGGGGGCCCATCTCTTTAACCTGTCCTGTGAAATCATCTATTATTTCAGCAAAACGGATACCATCACCGGAAGACATGAATTCTATTCTCAACCTGTCAGGATTAAGCCCAATATGTTCCATTATTTTTTTACATAAAAGCACCATGTTTAATGCATGAAAATTTCCATGGGTAATATAATTGCATTCATTAAGCCGGCACCCTCCGATAAAAACCCCGTCAGATCCGTTTGATAAGGCCCTGAGTACAAATTCCAGGTCAACCCTGCCCGAACACATGACACGGATAAGCCTGATTTCACTTGTGTATTGCAGTCTGGAAACTCCAGCCAGGTCAGCAGCTCCATATGCTCACCAGTGGCATACAAAACCTAAAATTCTCGGTTTAAATTTAAGTCCCCTGCTCATTTATTTTCACCCCTTATTAGTGCCTGATTTCTCAGTTTCTGTCAAAAAAACAAGAAAGTCGTTAATATGAGTTGTCAGTTGTCAGTAAAAGCATATCGATACTAATTTATCTTCTCTAAAATCGAAGATGAACCCTCACTTTTTAATATATTGAAAAAATTCTTATAAAAAATACTGCTCAAAGTGTCGACAGCGTAGCCCCCTGCGGGTGATAGATCCAGCCCATCAGGACACAAAGGCGATCAGGCATTTTGCCCTGCCGGGCGTTAAGAAGCGCAGGCTGTTTGAGGACATACTTGACCGCAGTTCCTGCGCTTTAGGCCGGCAGGGCAAAATGCCCGCCGACTGTCCCGGGCTGGTTCTATCACCCGCAGGGGGCGGTTTTATGCCATTTCAACCCGCCGCATTTTCCGGAACTGCCGCATCAATCTGGCTGAAAAGCTCTTCATCGGTAAAATGCTTTAACACAATAGCGCCTGTTGGACATTTTGCATTGCAAAGACCGTCTCCCTTGCAAAGTACCGGATTTACCATTGCCTTTTTACCCTTTTTTGTCCTGTGAAATTCTATTGCCCCATATTTACATGCTGTTATACATGCCCCGCATGCCATGCATTTTTTCTCATTGACCTCACATACAGCACCTGACACCGTCACTTTATCATTGGAAAGAAGGGCTGTTACCCTGCCGGCAGCTCCATAGGCCTGGTTAATCGCCTCGGGTATATGCTTGGGATAATGGCAGGTTCCGCACAGGAAAACGCCATCAGTTGCAAAATCAACCGGTCTCAGTTTAACATGGGCCTCCTTGAAAAAATCATCCGGTCCAAGGGGAACATTATAAAACTGTGATATCTTTGTATTTTCTGCAGGAGGAATAACAGCAGCAGACAAAGTAAGGTAATCTGCATCTATGGCAAGTATCTGTCTTAGAACCGGATCAGGAACACTTACCCTTAAAATATTTTTTCCACCCTCTTTGGCTTCTTCCACAACAGGCGGATTCTCAGGCTCAAACCGGATAAATTTCACATCACAATCAGCAGCCTGCCTGTAAAAATCCTCCCTTAACCCGTAAGTTCTCATATCCCTGAAAAGGATATAAATATCCATTTTTTCGTTTTTTTCTTTTAATTTCAGGGCGTTTTTTACTGCGTGGCTGCAGCAGACCCTTGAGCAGTAATCCCTGTCTTTATTCCTGCACCCGACACACTGGATCATCACAAGACTTTGGGCATTGATTACATCCTGATCTTTTTCAGATATCTTTTTTTCCAGTTCAAGCTGAGTTATGACCTTTTCATTTTCTCTGTAAAGATACTCATCGGGTTTATATTCATCGGCACCTATTGCAATTACAGTTGCTCCGTGGTGTATTACCCGTTTTCTTCCTTCGGAATTTACCCTTGTTACAAAATTTCCTATGTAACCTGAAACATCTGTAATTTCAGCTTCGTGCAGTACATGTATCATGGGGTGCTGATAGACTTTTTTTATTTCCCCCTGCAGATATGACTGAACATTTATGCCCTCAAGTGTAAAGTGGAGCCTTTTTGCCATTCCGCCAAGTTCTTTTTCCTTTTCCAGAAGAAAAACATCATGGCCCTGGTTTGCAACGGAAAGTGCGCATGTAATTCCGGATAAACCACCGCCAACCACAAGTGCTGTCTTGTTTACCGGGAGGTCAATTTCCTGTAATGGCTCAAGATGACACACCCTGGCCACTGACATCCTTATGATATCCTTTGCCTTCTGCGTTGCAGTTTCCGGCTCCTTTGAATGAACCCAGGAGTTGTGCTCCCTGATATTTGCCATATCATAGAAGTACTGGTTAATTCCTGCTTCCCTTAAGGTGTCGCGGAATAAAGGTTCAAGTGTTCTTGGAGAACAGGCCGCAACAACAACACGGTTGAGGCCCTTCTCTTTAATCATGTCTGTTATTTCCCTTGCAGAATTGGTGGCGCATGAAAAAATCTGCTCCTGAGCAAATACAACATTGGGCAGGGTCAGGCAATATTCCACAGTGGAAGCGGTATCCACAACCCGCGCAATATTGGTTCCGCAGTGGCACACAAAAACCCCCACTCTGATATCTTCTTTTGAAACATCCCTTTCCGGCGGATATGTTCTTTCACGGGAGAGTTGTCCCCGCCTGTAGTCAAGAAGTTCGCCACACTGGGAACCGGCACCGCTTGCCGTAAAAACCGATTCAGGAATATCCATGGGACCCTGGAATGCCCCGCTTACAAAAACGCCGGGATGAGTTGTCCTGATCGGATTAACGGGATCTGTCCTGCAGAATCCATGGGAATTAAGTTCTATTCCGAATTTATCCGCCATGATTTTATTATCTGCAGGATGGCCAAGGCCCACTGACAGCACCACAAGATCGAAATCCTCTTCCTTAACCCCGTCATTAAAAGTGGCATATTTTATGGTTACATTCTCTGTTCCAGGTATCTCTCTGCCTATTGAGACGTAACTTCTTATGAACCTGACACCGGGAAGTTCTGCAGCTCTCTGGAAATAGGGCTCAAAATCCTTGCCGTAGGACCGGATATCATTGTGAAATACCGTGCATTCCACATCATCGTAGTGGTCTTTTGTTAAAAGCACCTGTTTCTGGGTGTATGTGCAGCATACCGCCGAGCAATAACTGTTCTCACCCTCTTTAACACTTCTTGAGCCTACGCATTGAATCCAGGCTATTTTTTTAGGACGTTTAAGATCAGAGCCCCGCAGGACATCACCTTCATATGGCCCTGTGGCACACAGCAGCCTTTCATAGTCCATACTGGTTACAACATTTTTAAATTTTCCATACCCGTAGTTATTTTTTAATGCAGGATCAAAAATATCGTAACCGGATGCAAGAACAATGGCGCCCACGTTTATTTCTATTTTTTCAGGCTGCTGCTGAAAATCTATGGCATTATTCTCACAAACCGATTCGCAGATGCGGCATTTCTTTTCTTTAAGGAAGATACAGTTCTCATCTATGTATGTGATTAAAGGCACTGCCTGGGAAAAATATATATGAACCGCTTTTTCCTTTGATATTTCCTGGTTAAAGGGATCAGGAATTGAAACAGGGCAGTACTCTGCGCAGGTGGCGCAGCCCGTGCACTTGTCTTCTATGATATACCTTGGTTTTTTAATGAGACTTACATTAAAATCCCCGGTTTCCCCTTCAACACTGCTCACTTCAGTATAGGTTAAAATCTCGATATTTGGATGCCGGCCGACCTCGACCAGTTTAGGTGAAAGTATTCACATCGAGCACTCATTGGTGGGAAAGGTCTTGTCAAGCTGGGCCATATGGCCGCCAATGGCAGGTGATTTCTCAACAAGGTAAACTTTGAAACCGGAAGCAGCAAGGTCAAGGGATGCCTGAATTCCGCTGATTCCTCCACCTGCAACCATCACGTCTCCAAAATTATTCTCTTTAAAACCTCTACAAAGCTGGTCAATACTGTCTTTTAATTCCTTTTCCACTTTTTTGTCCTTTTTTCTGCTTTCCAAAGGGTTTTCAGCAGTTATATTACATCATTGATAATTTCTGCAATGTCCTTTACTTTAATTATTTCATCATACTCAAGGTTAAGACGACTTTCCTCAAAATTTGTAATGCAATATGGACAGCAGGTTGCAAGTATTTCAGCGCCTGTATCTTTTGCCTGTTTCAGCCTTAAATCGGAAAATCTTTCTTCCTTTGGCGTGTCCATCCAGATCCTGCCCCCTCCGCCGCCGCAGCAGAGGCTGTTCTCCCTGAAATCGATCATCTCGGCAAGTTCAAGACCTGCAATGCTTTTCAAAACATCCCTTGGCTGGTCAAAAACATCGTTGTGCCGTCCGAGATAACATGGATCATGATAGGTTACTTTTTTATTGTATTCACCTTCTAACACAAGCTTTCCTGTGTTTATCAGCTCAAACAGATACTGGGAAAAATGAACAATTTCAAAATTTACCATAAATTCAGGATATTCATTTTTAAAGGTGTGGTAACAATGTGGAGATGAAACAACTATTTTTTTAACACCATTGTCAATAAAGGTCTTTATGTTTTCCTTTGCAAGAGTTTTAAACACCTCTTCACTTCCTGTTTTTCTGATACTTTCCCCGCAGCAGTTTTCCTTTTCCCCTAATATCCCAAAATTTATTCCAGCTTTATTGAGGATATTTACAGTGGCTGCAGCCACTTTTTTCATTCTCGGGTCATAGGAAAAATAACAGCCCACAAAATATAAAATATCCATATCCCCGGTGAAATTCTTCACGGGCAGATCCTTTGCCCAGTCTCTCCTGTTTTTACGTTCTCCCTGGATTGGATTGCCTTCGGAAATCAGACTTGCCCTTGCAGTACGGGCCGCGCGCACAGAAGCGGGAAAAATTTCATACTCCGTTGCCACCCTTCTTAATGAAACGCCAAGCTCTATCTGTTTCACTCCCCTGGGGCAATTAAGGGTGCAGTTTCCGCAGCTGGTACAGCGCCATATATCTTCGCCTTCTATCTCTGTTAAGCCAAAGGCTGATTCACGGATTATTTTTCGCATGCTGAAGGGCCTTACCC
>WGCX01000240.1 GCA_015493575.1 Desulfobacteraceae bacterium
CCACAATGGACTTCAGCACACAATAAGTCATGCCAAGCCCTATAATTGAGACGGCGTACCACATGGCACCAAAAAAAACATAATGGCCCATATCCCATCCCCATTCAAAACTAAACGGAAACATAACAAATCTCCTTATAATTAAAGAACAATTTTATTTTTCAATGTAAATATTCGGCCAGCACTCCATCTTCACCTATTTTGGCCTTCACAATAGCATTAGTATGCTTTTGCAGTCCCAAACAGGCGATTATGAAGCACTGCCAAATTTACATGATAAGGTCGAATATTTACTTTTCAATATACAGTTCCTGCTCCTGGGGAAATACCGGAAGGTAACGGTACGCAATGGCAATAAGGATAAAACCATAGGCCACGGGAAGAATCGTTGTTGCAATTTCCTGCCAGGATGGAAAATAAAGAGCCCAGGTATCAAAGCTCATCACAGGAACTGCCATTGTCTGGAGAACCATTACCCATCTGTTAAGGCATATGCCGATAACTGCAAGTATTATTGCAAGCAAAAGAAGCTTTGAATTTTCTCTCCAGTCCTTTTTAATGAGAATGGCAGCAGGCACAATGCCTCCGAGAACGATCTCTGCAAAGAGAATCCAGATGCCGTAAAATCCATTATTGGAATAGAACTGCATCATGGTAAAGCCCTCTGAAGGAGCAGTGACCATTGCCCAGTAGATGGTATCTATAATTTTTGCAATGATATAACTTGTGATCATCCAGCCTGAAATTTTTGCAAGCAGATGAACAACATTGTCTTTTACAAGTTTCTTTCCGGTGATTCCTTCGGTGATCTTTGTGATCAGCAGCGTAAAGCAGGGACCATATGCCGCTGCAGACCAGGTGAAAAGAAAAAATGTCCAGGGCCAGATAAGAAGTCCGTGCCTGAATGAGAAAGGACGACCGTAAAGCACACCTGACACTCCGCCAAGGGAACCCTGGTGGAAGAAGGAAAGAAAAGCACCTGTCGCAGCAAAAACAGCCATTATACCGTGCATGTTATGTCCGAGATGATGGAAAAACGGAACCTTATTAATTTTACGATTCTCAAGAATCAACGGAATAAACTCAATGGTCAGCACGGAAAAATAAAGGGACAGGCAAAACGCCACCTCGGTGAGCATTGAATGGACATTGGCATGCCAGAAAATAAACCAGCTCCTCAAAGGCTGCCCTACATCTATTGCAAGGATAAGAAGTGCCGAGCTATAGCATATAAAGCCAATAACCACTGCAAAATTTATTATATTTTTCAGTTCATCAATTCCAAAAATATATCTTAAAAGACCTGTAAAAAAAGCTCCGCCTCCAAGGGCGATTACAGCAAGATCAGCCCAGATCCACAGGGCAAATCCGTAATTATCGTTCATATTTGTCTGGTTAAGGCCCTTAAACCAGCACAAAAGCATGGCGTAGACGCCCCATAGCAGTACAATACCGGCAATGGCAAGCCCCGTTGCAAAAAAGGGAAACGAGCATCGCTTTGCACCTTTGGGTATTAATTCAGAATCCATAATAATTCACTCCTGATTTATGGTTTGAATGAAAATAACATTATTATTCATCACTTTTGCCGTGATTTTTATTTAATTTCTCCCATTCTCCCTTGATATAATTATCCCCGGCTTTTCTCACCCATTCACGCTCAGAAATATAGTAAACCTTGGGATTTGTTTCAAGTCTTTCAAGAAGTCTGAAAGCTTTGGGATTCAAGGGTTTTCTTGTATGGTGAGGATCAGGCTGCACCATTTTGTAAACCATGTGATCGGGGTTATTTAAATCCCCGAATGTGATGGCGCCTGCAGGACAGGCCTCGGTGCATGCCGTCTGATATTCATTTTCCTCAATTTCATCCCTTCCCTCGTAAAGGGCCTTGTCCCTTGCCGCCTGGTATCTCTGGTAGCAGAATGAACATTTCTCAACAACACCCCTCATGCGGGGAGAGACATTGGGACTTAGATATTTTTCCATTTCTCCAGGCCATTTCGGATCCCACCAGTTAAAATACCTTGCGTGGTAGGGACAGGCTGCCATGCAGTACCTGCACCCGAAACAGCGGGTATAAATCTGGCTTACAATACCTGTATCGTACCCGTAACGCGTTGCATTTACAGGGCATACGGAAACACAGGGAGAATGACCGTGGTCGCCGTGGCCGCCGCAGTGCATACAGGGCCTTGGCAGATAACATATTTCAGTATCAGGGAAGGATTTACCGTTGGTCAGTTTGTAAACCCTCATCCATGTGATACTCCTTTTTTTATCGCTTTCATCTTCTCTAAAGGGAACATTATTTTCAGACATGCATGCAACCATGCAGGAACCGCATCCGGTACATTTGTCCAGATCGATAACCATCCCGAAAACATGTTTTTTCCTTTTATTTTGTTCTTTTGTCATCAGAACCTCTTCTCAAAAATTATCCACTTTGTTTTATACTTTTGAAAGCTTTGCCCTGATTCCCCAGGCAGCATCCAGTCCTGAACCGGTATCAATTACCGGCCCCACGAGCTCGTTGACATTTACACCCTTATCCTTTATGAAAATGTTTTCAGCTGTGTGGCCAAGTCCTTCATCCATGCCTACAACTCCAGGCATGATGCCTTCAAAAATATGTACCTTAACCTTTGCAGTTCCCTTTGGAGTGGCGATCATTGCATAATCACCGTGGGAAAGTCCGATTTTCTTTGCCGTAACCGGATTTAACTCCACGAGGATATCGCGTTTTTTAATTATAGTATCCGATACCGTCTTTACGGCAAAGGGAGAAGATGCAAAAACACCGCTGAAGAGCCTCATATTATCAACGGGAACAAGAATCAAAGGAAATGAACCCTCACTGCCCTCCATTTTCACCGATTCCGTATTTTGCGCAGCAAATGAAAAATCAGCATCGGGTCTCAAATATGGAAGATTGGCATCCTTTCTTAAATAACCATCCCCGGAGAGCTTATCCCATATATCACCGGTAATTTTTTCAAGGCACGCATGGTAATTTTCCCATGGAAAACTTGAAGCAACAGATCCTTTAAGTGCCTTTGCAATCATTAAAATGGAATCACCGGGATTTTTTGTGTTAAATACTGGTCCTGCAACAGGTACACAAAGCCCTGTAACTTCTTCCACAAGCCCGAAAGCTCCGGGAACATCTTCATATCTTTCAAGAAACATATGACTTGGAAGAATTATATCAGCCTTTTCAGCTGTTTCATCCATCACAGAAGAAAAGCTCACAATAAAAGGGATTTTCTCAACTGCTTTTTCAACGGCCTTTACATCGTGCATTGTAAAGCATGGATTGGACTGATAAACAAACAAAAGATCAACAGGTGATTTTTTTGATGCGTTAATCTTTTCAAAAAGGGCAGCAACGGAACCTGACTCGCCGATGACAGGCTTTGAAACTCCTGCCGATGCAACGGAATCCATATTGATTGCAGGCCAGTTACCGTATTCCATAAAAGGCATTGTCCAGACACCGCCTTTTTTATTAATATTGCCTGCAAGGCAGTTAAGTGCATGCACTGCAGTAAATTCTTTCATGCTGCCCGCTTTATATCCCCTGCCCTTTCCTGCAATTGCAACAGGAGTTTTTGCCTTTGCAAATTTTAATGCAAGCTCTTTTATTTTTGAAGCAGGAACACCGGTTGTCTTTGAAACCTTCTCAGGGGTATAATTTTTCTTCACCATATTGGAAAAATCATTAAACCCTTTTGTAAAACCTGATATATATGAAGTATCATAAAGGTCTTTTGAAATAATCTCACAGCACATGCCAAGGGCAAGATCAGCATCCGTCCCGGGTTTTACAGGAATCCACATATCCGCCTTGGCAGCGGTGTGTGAAAGACGCGGTTCGATCTGAACAAATTTTGCTTTGTTTTCTTTCCAGGCGCTGTTTATCTTAAAATTATGGACCGGAGATCCCCATCCTTCAATGAACCCACATCCAAAACTTAAAATAAAATCTGAGTTTTTCAAATCAAACCCCGGAGATGAACCGGAATGGTGCATCATTTTAAAAGTCTTTTCCCAGGTTTTATCCATTGAAGATATTGTATAAAAATTATTTGATCCAAAGGCCTTTAAAAAACGTTCAAAAAGTCCTGAAATAGTGCCTTTGTCAGTGTCAGTGATGCAGGCAAGCCTGTCCGGACTTTGTTTTTTCCTTAATTCTGCAAGTTTTCCCGTAACAAGGGTTATTGCATCTTTCCAGGAAATTTTTTCCCACACTTTGCCTTTTTTCATCAAAGGCTGCTTCACCCTTGCAGGATCGTAAAGGTATTGAAGGGAAGAAAGTCCGTGAAGGCACACGCCCCCATCATTGATAGGATAACCTTTTCTTCCTTCGATTTTAACGGGACGACCGTTTATTTTTCTGACACTGATCCCGCAGTGTCCGGGACAAAGGGTACACACAGTATTATCGTAAGTTACTTCGCCATCGGGTGGAACAGGAGTCCACGGCCAGTTCTGTGTCCAGATGGAAACATCATCAATGAGTTTCCATGGCAATGGAGAGACCGTCACGCCTGCCACCGCGCCAAGTCCAAGTCCTAAAAAGCTTCTTCTATCTACTTTCATAGGTTGTTTACCTCAATATAGTTTAAAGCATTTTATCGTGTTATCAAAGTCTGTAACACAAGAGCGTTTGTTTTGTTCAATGTCTATACATAAGAAACTCATGTAAAATTTTTTTCACAAAAAGAGTTTCCATGAAATCAACAGATTTTTTTGTAAAATCTGCAATTTTCATCCATGGGCTATTTATGACATTGAAAACATGAGCCCTTCTCTCCTGTTTCTTTTTCATGACATTGAGCACAATCATCCATTTTCATGCGATCCCAGGAATGCTTTTTAATTCCCCAGATACTTTTGCCCCAGATATCACGGCTGTAGCCGGTAATTCTGTTCTCTTCATAGGGCTTGCACTTTGTGGAATCCCCAATATCTCCGTGGCAGGTTTTGCAATCCATTCCAGCGGCCTTTACGTGGGCTGCATGGGAAAAAAAGACACAATCGGGCTGTTTGGAATAAATAAACCATGGAACTTCCTTATCCTTTGAAGCATAATTTTTGATAAAAAATGCTTCATCCTTTGTGTCGCCCTGCTGTTCGTCATGGCATTCCAAACATTTACTTATTTTTGGAATACCTGCGAAACTGCCATCATCACGGAACGAATGGCAGGATTCACAATCCCCGGTCTCCTCGACATGGAGGCGATGGTTAAAATTAAAAGGCTGACTTTTTTCCGAATAAAGAACCTTGGGAAAAAGCAGCCAGCACGAAAGAAAACAGACGACAAAAGCAACTAAAAAGAAAAGGACTCCCATACCAAGACCGGAATCCCCTTCTGCTTTCTGTTCCTCTTTCTGGCCATCTTCTACAGCATCCATAGAAACATCTTCAGTTTTTTCTTCTAATTCGTTCATGAACACCCCATCAATGATTAATGTTGATGATACTATTACCTTTTACAGCCCGCAAAAACACCCCAAAAGCTGCAAATATATTACAAACTGCGGAAGGTTGACAAAAACCTGCTCCACAGAAACTTCTTCGTTAAACGCAATCTATATTAATCCTCATTTTTTTTGTCAAGATAAAAACTATACATATGTGAATTCCAAGTAAGGCCTGTGAAACCTTATTGATTTTTCCATAATCCTTAAACAACGCTTGAGAGCATTTTCTCAAGCGTTTTTTCGTCAATGACCGTCACGCCGATATCTTTTGCCTTTGCAAGTTTGCTTCCCGGTGATTTTCCTGCAACAAGGAAATCTGTTTTTGAGCTGACAGCAGATGTTACTTTGGCACCGGCATTTTCGAGCATTTCCTTTGCCTGTGATCTTGTCAGATTTTCCATTGCACCTGTGAGCACAAATTTTTTCCCTGTAAGGCTTTGTATGCCCCCTGTCTGTTTACCATCTGCTGTTCCGGCATAATGCGCTGTTTCCGGGCTCTCAATTACGTCCGGATTGTCCACTATACCAAATTGTCCCTGCATGCCAAAATTTTGATCTGGTTCGGAACGGTTCAATGTATGAAAACGGTTCCATAAAGGATTTTCAATAACAACACCGCTGTTTATCAACCTGTCAACAACTGCAAGGTTATCAGAATTTGTAAAAAAATCGTGAACCGAAGCCGCAGTTTTAGGGCCTATACCTTCAATTAACAGGAAATCTTCCGGATTTGCCTTTATAATTTCATTAAGGTCAAAAAATTTTTCAGCAATTAATCCTGCTGCATTTTCTCCTGTATGGTTAATTCCAAGGGCAAAGAGAAAACGCTTTAATGAAACTGATTTTGAAGACTTTACCGCATTGAGGATATTTCCCGCAGATTTATCCCCCATACGTTCCATGGATAACAGATCTTCTTTCTCAAGGGTAAAAAGATCTGCAAATGAATGAATAAGACCTTTTTCCACTGCCTGATCCACAAATTTTGCACCAATTCCATCCATGTCAAATCCGGCCTTTGATACGAAATGTTTTATTCTCTGTTTTGCCTGGGCAGGACATGATGCATTAATACATTTTACAGCGGCTTCACCTTTTATTCTCTTGACATGGCTTTTACATACAGGGCATCTGTCAGGCATTAAAAATTTTTTTTCATCACCTGTGCGCTTTGATTTGATCACTTTAACAACTTTGGGAATAACATCACCTGATCTGATGACCAGTACATGATCATTTATCCTGATATCTTTGCGTTTGATCTCATCTTCATTGTGGAGAGTTGCCCTTGAAACAATGGCCCCTCCGATATTCACAGGCTCAAGCAGAGCAACCGGGGTAAGGGTTCCTGTCCTTCCCACCTGTACAATTATATCATTAATTTTCGTTGTCTCTTCAACAGCGGGAAATTTATATGCAATTGCCCATCTCGGGCTCCTGCGCTTAACACCGAGAATTTGCTGATGTTCAATACTGTCAAGTTTTATCACCATGCCGTCAATTTCATAGGGAAGGGTTTCTCTTAATTCTTCCAATTTTCTAAAAAGAGACAGCGCCTGTTTAATTGAAATTTTTTCTTCTATCAATGGGTTAATGCGAAATCCAAGCTGTTTTAAAATATGAAGAAGTTCAGAATGTGTTCTAAATTCAAGGCCTTTAACCAGGCCAACACCATAGACAAAAATTTCCAGGGGCCTTGACGCTGTAATTTTTGAGTCAAGCTGACGTAAAGATCCGGCTGCGGCATTTCTTGGATTTGCAAATAAGGCAAGCCCTTTTTGAAGGCGCAATCTGTTAAGTTTTTCAAAATCCATCCTGTTTATTATAACTTCTCCCCTGACTTCAAGTAACTCCGGAATTTTTGCTTCCTCTGAATCATTTCTATTTACATAACTATTATTACCTGTTGAATCAGGTTTACTGGATCCGGTGATCTCTTTGCTTTCTGCTGCACTGCATCGCTTTAATTTTAAAAGTTTAAGCGGTATTGTACTGATTGTCCTTGCATTTTCAGTGATCACTTCACCTGTGGTACCATCACCTCTTGTTGTGGCACGTGTTAAAAGACCATTTTCATATCTCAGTTCAATGGCAAGACCGTCAAGTTTAGGCTCAACAGTATAAAAAATTTCATCTGTCTTTACAATTTTTGTAATACGGTGATGAAAATCAAGGATATCAGAATCATTAAATGCATTATCAAGGCTTAACATTGGTATTGAATGCCTTGCATTTGCAAAGGATTCAAGGGGAGGCCCCCCTACCCTTTTCGTTGGCGAATCCGGTCTGGAAAGATAAGGATATTTTTCTTCAATAACGAGAAGTCTTGCCATCATTCTGTCATATTCACCGTCTGATATTTCAGGATCATCCAGGACATGATACCTGTAAGAATGGCGTGTCAATTCTTTTTGAAGATGCTCTGCTTCTTTTTCCACTTCTTTATTGTTTTCTTCATGTTTTGGTGGATTACCACTTCCTGCTTTGGGATGGTTTTCTACAATTTTCTTTTTATCTTCAACTTTGCTTTTATTTTCAACCTTCCCGGAGTTTATATGAAAGAGCTCATTTTTGACAGCGTAACTGATGCCCTTTCTATGTTCGTTGAGAGGCACAGAAGCGCAGTTCAGCTCGGCCTCATGGCCGTTATCTTGTTTTCCAGCTGGTCTTTCATTTCCGTATTCTATTCTTTTTTTTACACCATCAGCCATATTGTTGAATGTCCTTATGTCCTGTTTTCCATATATTTTACGAATAAATATGCAAATATTCGACCTTTTTGATATAAATTCTTACCAAAGCTTTATATTCGTCTATTTGGGGCTGTAAAAGCATACGAATGCTATGGTGAAGGCCAAAATAAGCGAAGATAAAAGTGCTGGCAGAATATTTACTTTTCCTGCTGCAGTCAATTAAGTGCCTTACTCCTCAATTCCTGTAAAAAAAGTGTGGCTTTCATTTTTCGTCAGAATCTTCGATTCTTTTAGGCAAATACGGGCCAATCCAAATCCGCTTCATGGCGGTTTTATAAGAAAGAGCGTGCTTTTGACAAAGTACAAATGCTCTTTTTACCTTTGTTGTGAGGCACTATAACGCAGTTCAGCCCGGCCTCATGGCGGTTATATTGAACTGAAACTATGATTGACGCAATATTTTATGCTTTTTCATCAGAGCCTGAAAATTTGTCCTTTGCAGCCCTGTTTTTCTTGCCGCTTTTGTCACATTCCAGTTGCTTTCTGCAAGGGCATTTAAAATAAAATTTTTTTCCACTTTACTTACAGCTTTCCTGCGGATCTCCTTTTTCAGAATTTTTAAGTCTTTATTTGTTTTGGGTATGACCTCGCTCATCTCTTCAATTTCATTTTTATCTTCAAACAGAGGCATATCCTTTAATGTAATACAATTGGTCTCGCAAAGTATAACTGCACGTTCAACAACATTTTTCAACTGCCTTACATTACCCGGCCAGTGGTACCGGTTTAATCTGTCAGACGATGCTTCATCAAATTTTTTAACATTTTTTCCCATTTTCCGGCTGAACTGCTCAAGAAAAAAAGACGCAATGGGCATAATATCCATTTTTCTTTCATTAAGTTTTGGCATGGCAATGGGATAAACAAAAATTCTATAATAAAAATCTTCCCTGAACCGGCCTTGTTTTACCATTTTATCCAGTTTTTTATTGGTTGCAAATATAAGACGTACATCAACTTTTATGATTTTTGTATCTCCAATGGGCATAAATTCCCTTGTTTCAATAAATCTTAAAAGCCTGCTTTGAATTTCAACCGTGGTATTGCTAATTTCATCGAGAAAAACAGTTCCTCCGTTTGCAAGCTTAAAAATACCGGGCTTGTCCCTGTCAGCACCGGTAAATGCGCCTTTGACATGACCGAATAATTCAGATGAAAGCATCCCTTCGGAAAGAGTTCCGCAGTCCACGGCAAAAAAAACATTATCTTTGCGACTGCTGTTGGCATGTAATGCACGTGCGATGAGTTCTTTTCCTGTACCGCTTTCCCCATAAATACAGACAGTGGAATCCGTTGAAGCAACTTTTTCAACCATTTTAATCACTTTTTTAATTTCAGGGCTTTCTCCGATAAGCTGATGGGAGATATTTTTCTTTGCCTTGATGCCCTTGGAAATATCCCGCCTTTTTCCTTGCTCAATGCTTGTAACCGCCTGCTGAACAACAGCTCTTAACTCATATGGGGTGAAAGGTTTCGGAAGATAATCAAAAGCCCCGGTTTTCATCACTTCAACGGCTGAAGACACACTGGCATAGCCCGTTATTACGATCACAACCGTTTCCGGAAAAGTTGCATTGATACGGGAAATAACCTCCATTCCTCCGAGAATTTCCATGTTCAGATCTGTTATTACAATGTCAAAGTGCTTTGACTTCATCATGGTAAGTGCTTCAATGCCGTTCATCGTATATTCAACATCATAATCAGGTCTTGCAAGAATTTTTGTGCAATTACGGCAGATCTGAATTTCATCGTCAATAACAAGAATGGATATGGTCCTGTTAAGTGTCATGGATTATTTTCCGTGGTTTAAGGGAAGAGTAATCAAAAAAGATGTGCCATTGCCAGGCTCACTTTCCACATCTATTTTTCCGTTGTGCTGTTCAATAATACCGTGGGTAATGGCAAGGCCAAGACCGGTACCATATTTTTTGGTTGTAAAAAAAGGATCAAAAATCTTATTTAGATCATTTGAGTCGATTCCTTCTCCATTATCTTTTACTATAAAAACAAGTGCATTTCCATCATCGGAAAGACGAGAAGAAATTTGTATTTTCCCGCCGGAAGGGGTTGCCTCAATGGCATTTAAAGTAAGATTAATAATTGTCTGCTGGATTTTATCCTTATCAATTGCTATTGAGGGAAGGTTTTCAGTAAGATCAGCACTTAAATCTATATTTTTAAATCTGGCCTGTTTTCTTGTCAGAATAAGGCTTTCTTTTATAACTTCATTCAGATCATTTTGATTTTTTAATGACTTGCTCTGACGGGCAAAGTCCAGCAGACTTTTTACAATTTTACGGCAGCGCAGTGCTTCATTGCTTATAATACTTAATTCGTCGTATATTTCCGTTCCCTTTTCAAGATCCTCCTGTATAAGCATTGACGAAGTTAAAATCGTTGTCAGCGGATTGTTTATTTCATGGGCAACTCCTGCGGAAAGCCTGCCTATGGAAACAAGCTTTTCCTGCTGCATCATGTTTTTCTGGAATTCAATTTCATTGGTAATATCCTTTGAAACTTCAACAACCCCTTTTAATTCACCGTTCTCCGCAATGGGGTAGCAGGAAATTGAAACAAAATTTTTTTCCCCGTTATGATCAACGTGAATATGTGTGGCCTTTGATGATTTCCCTGTTCTTTCAACCTCTGCAAGTGGGCAGACACGATCCCTGCCGGAACAAGGCTCAGGTTGACCATGGGTTATTTCATGGCAATAACGGCCCACAGCTTCTTTTCTTTCTATACCAAGCTTTTTAAGAAAAGTTTCATTTATATCAAGAATTTTATGATCAACACCAATCACGGTAACATATTCATGTATCAGTCCGTTCATCATAACATCATACAATGCCCGGGTTTCAATAAGCTTTTGGCTTGTTCTGCTGTATCGTCTCGCAGCGCTGTCTATTTCCCAGAAAAGTCGTGCTGTGATATGGGACATTGACTGAACATGACTGCTCTTTTTTGACAGAATATCATTATAAATATCCATATTTCCGGTAAGTTCAACAATGAAATCTATATTATCAAGTTTAAAAAAATCATTGTAATCATTTGAAACAAAAATACCTCTTTTTCTGGCCTTTACAAAACCCGGGGCATTATTATCTATGTCTGCAACTGCCACAATAACAGGTGTAAGCAATTGGAATTCATATTTTTCTATTAATTCCATCAGGTATAAACAATTGTTTCCTGCTCCTACTACGGCTATTCTCATGATAAATCTCCAGGTTAAACTTTTTAATTATGTACATGTTCTATCAGGTTAATTTACCGATGATTATTTTTCCCATGACTTTAACAAAAAATCATTATGACCACAACAA
>WGCX01000241.1 GCA_015493575.1 Desulfobacteraceae bacterium
ACCCCTCTGCCCGCAAAGCCGAGGAAAAGACATCCACTGTGGGAGATTTAAATGTGTTCCAGTTAATCGCCATGGCAAGAGATTCCGGTCTGAATACAGGTGCAGTACTTGATTTCAGGCCTGAAATCAACGGGCTTGCCCGCGAGGCAAAGCGGCTGGAAACAAAAGTGGCATCCGGCTGCTCATTTATTGTCACCCAGCCGGTTTACGATGAAAAAACAGCTGAAGAAATTCATGCTGCCACAAAGGATTTAAATGTTCCTGTCATCATGGGCATTCTTCCGTTACTATCCCATAAACATGCGGTGTTCCTCCATGACAAGGTGGCGGGAATTGCTGTGCCGGGAAAGTTAAGACAGGAGATGGAAAGAACTAAAGATCCGGTAAAAGCTGGAGTTGAGCAGGCAAAGCAGATGCTTGAACTTGGAAAATCTCTGTTCTCAGGTGCCTGTATCATGCCTCCCTTTGACAGATTTGATATTTTACCGGATATATTTTCTTAAAAAAATGCCGGGTTGTGCAGGCCAGGATTATGATGGGGTTTTTGGTGGCGCATCTGCTTATTATAAAATTTAAATTATTGCTTTAATGGGCTTTGGGTAACTCGCATTGTTGATACTGATATCAGGATGACCCGTATCTATCAGGTATCTACGGTCAGAAACGGATTGTCCCAACCTTTTTTTTTAATTAGTCATTCTCTACTTCGAGTTGACCGATCTTTTGATATAGGACGTCTATTAATTTTTTATCATTATTTCCTTTCTTCTTTATTGAGGAAAAAATTCCTGATAATTCTTCTATTGCCTCCTTTTTCCATCTTGTGAGCAGCAAGCGATGAATCTCATATCTAAATGATAATTCTGCTATAATATCATGCTCCTTCATAACATCAACTACAACTTTGGCTTTAAATTTTCCACTGTCATTCTTTCTCATGGACATCCTTTTCCGGTGTCAATTTTGACCTGCTTTTGCCACTTGTTTTGTAGCTTACCAACTGGTTCAAATTTTGGTGTCCATTATATGTGTTTTACGGGTTCATCAAGATTAAATTTTCAAAATACGCGAATTTTTCTGGGTCAACCGGAATTAATGTGGTTGAATTCATCAATTTTGAGCGAAAATTGAGCAAATTAAATTTGCAAGTTTAATTTGCCCCTTACATTATGACTAAAAAATGGATAGACTAATTTAAAATGATATTTTATCTGAAAAGATCTAATTTGAGATTAATTGAGCTATAATTTCTGGAAAGATTTGCCTGTTGAGGCCATTTCAAGATGTGGGCATGAAGATAGGTTTGAGATTTATATCGAGAAATATCCGTCTTGCAAAATTCATTATATTTCTAAATCCATATCCTCTCCTTTTAATAACTTTAAGTTTGTTATTAAGTCCTTCCACAGGGCCACTAGAACACCTGTGCGAGAAATAGTTCAGAATATTTGGCTTGTAAAATTTATAAGTTTTTATAAACGATGTGAAAGGATTATACCCCTTTGTAACGTATCTCTCAGCTGTTTTAATCCATTCATCAATTTTTTCCTCAGCCTGTTCTTTAGAAATCTCCAGTTCAAAGATATCAAAGAGACTCTCTCTTAAATCATAGCATTCTTTTAAGGACGGAGACATCTCAAAAAGACAATTCAGACGTATCTGTTCCTCTACACCTAAATCTTTTTTGTGATGACGAAAGGGCCACATGGTTTGTTTGATATTATTGAGTTTTGCCTCATTATTTTCAAATTCTATTTTTAATTGCTTCACGACTTTCTTTCTCTCTTTATCCACTTTGTCTCCCAAAAGTTTGGCAACGTGAAAACGATCGATTGTCACAATCCGCTTGAATGTATTATCATCTTTTAATATCTTTTTTAAAGCCGGAAAATAGCTGGCAGACATGTCGATTGTAATAGCTTCTAAAGAAGACAATTTATCGCTTGGGATACTATTTAAAAAAGGAGAAATATCTTCATTTTTGCGACCTTTTATCACAGCAAGTATTTTTACATGCTGTGGAATACTGATATCTGAAATAATAGTCAGATATTGCTTGTGCCCTTTTCTCAAAGCAATTTCGTCGATTCCAATTTTGGTTGGCGATATAAGGTCCCAGTTTATGTCTGTATTTATTCTTCTGAAAAGGATGGCCTCAATGACCTCCTCAGTTGTTTTTAGCTTGGCTGCAACATCCTTTATGGTAGAGTTGATAACCCACTTTAGGCAGTAGTCTTCATATGGAACGGTTTGCTGACCGTTACCGCTAAGCCACTGCGGTCGAAATGAAGTTGTAGTATTGTTGTCACAGTAGGGGCATATAAATCGAGGCCATTTGACATGAATAAAAACTCGTTGGTCAAAAATTGGAAGATGTTCAATGACAGTCTCTTTGCAATGGCCATGAACATTGCTAATTGTCTTCCCGCATTTGTGGCATACTGTTTTTGTGGCCATGCATGAAACATAAATATGATAATCTCCAAATTCGTCTATTTTTATAGATTTTATTTTAATATGACTTAAACCAAGTTCAATTGAGAATTTTGTCCTTCTGTTTTTTTTACTCATGCATTTGACCTCTTGAAGTTTCTCTTTTATACTTCAATATAGATCAAAACTAACAGTTTGTCTATAAAAAAATTACATGCTTATAACTTTTTTTCACTTTTGTCTGTAATCCCTTGACTATCAAGGCATTGAACAATTATTTGATTAATGAATCCCACATCAATTCCGGTTGACCCTTAAATTTCTATGTATTAAATTGATTCTGGCAAAAATATAGTCTCCTGATTTAAATCCCAGAATGTTACAAATACTTTTATCTCCATAAAATGAAATCCCATTGCGGTCACCTGCTAATGCAAGAAACACATAAAGTGCCAGTTCATGCAGTGTCAATGATTGCAAAAATCCATCTGTAAGGAAACGGTGGGGAATAAATAAAACCAAAACTATTTCCTGCAGTGCGTACTCTTTCCGGAACCTGTCAAAAGCGTACTCAACAGCAGGCCGATAGGATGGAGTGCGGAGCGCTCCATCCTATCGACTGAACTCACTGGTTTTTATGGAGCACAACGGAGTAAAAATTCAGTGCAGTGATTTGTGTACGCCCGGCATGGGCGTGAACTTATGGGGTGCAAGTCCCCTATACGTGAGTCCTGTTAACATGAGTATCTGTTAGTACAAGTATTAGCCGAAAGCAAGGGCGGAACCGTGAGGGACCGTCCGAAGGAAGCTGGAGTGCAAAACTA
>WGCX01000242.1 GCA_015493575.1 Desulfobacteraceae bacterium
TGCCTTACTCCTCAATTCCTGTCAAAAAAAACAAGAAATTTGGGGGAGGTAAATGGGTTGCGGGCATCGCCCGCTTTGGAAATCTGTATCTGGGCAATATGGAGATATCACCAGAACAGGTTTCTTTACCTTAAAAAAATGGTATTTCCTGTATTTATTGATAATGCAAAAAAAAAATTATATTTTTTGTTTAACATAAACACTAACTTTAAGATAACTCCATGAACCGGTCAAGAAAAAAATGATAAAATATCCTTTGATCAACTCAAAAGACACCCTTGTTAATCAATGTGAAGACCTGAAAAAACAAAATAAAATTGCCATTGATCTTGAGGCGGACTCCATGCACCATTTTAAGGAAAAAGTCTGTCTTGTTCAAATTGCCGATTTAAACGGGCCCTTTCTTGTTGATCCATTAAATATAAACGATATGTCTCCACTTAAACCAGTACTGGAAGATTACAAAATAGTGAAAATTTTCCATGGCTCAGATTTTGATATAAGGAGCCTTGACAGGGATTTTAATATAAAAATCAACAATTTATTTGATACTGAAATTGCCTGCAGGTTCCTTGGTATCCAAAAACGCAGCCTTGCAGCTCTTTTAAAGAAATATTTTAAGCTCTCCGTGGATAAAAGCTTTCAGAAAATTGACTGGTCCATTCGTCCCCTTTCCAGGGATATGATCTCCTATGGAATAACCGATGTTGCATATCTCATTGAACTCTATGAAATTCTTAAAAAAAGGCTTGAAGATGCAGGAAGACTGTTATGGGCAGAGGAAGAGTTTGAAATCCAGACAAAGGTAAGATATGAAAACAACGGGAAAAATCCGCTTTTCATGAAATTTAAGGGAGCCGGTAAAATGGGCAGGAGAAGCCTTGCTGTTCTTGAGAATCTGCTTTTAATGCGTAAAGAGATTGCTCTTAGAAAAGACCGGCCGTTGTTTAAGGTTTTAAGCGCAGAATCCATAAATAAAATGGCATGGGAGCTGCCGGAATCCATGGGGCAGCTCCAGAGGACCAGGGCATTAAGCCCGAGACAGATAAAAATATTTGGAGAAAACTGCATCAAAGCGATCGTGAAAGGGCTTGAAATGGAAGAAAAGGATCTGCCTCTGTATCCAAGGGAAAAAACACCCCGGTTCAGTCCTGAAATTCCGGAGAGAATAAAAGCGCTTAAACTGATGCGTGTTCATGCAAGTAAATCAACGGGAATAGAACCTGGATTTCTTTTAAGTAATGCAACAATAAGTGCCGTTGCAAATGCGTTTCCGAAAAGCATACAGGAACTGAAAAATATAAATGTTCTAAGGCGCTGGCAGGTTGAAATACTTGGAGAAAATATACTGAAAGCTCTTGGCGTATGAATTCAGCCCTGCAGGGCAGTGAGGTGTAAATGAAATTTGATTTTGTAAAAATGGAAGGTCTTGGTAATGATTTTGTCATTATTGACGACAGAGAAGGAAACATATCCAAAAACATCCAATATGGAAAACTTGCCGAAAAACTGTGTTCCAGGCATTTCGGGATAGGTGCAGACGGTATAATTCTTATCCTTAATTCCGAAACAATGGATATAAAATACAGGATTTTCAATGCAGACGGCACCGAGGCCGAGATGTGCGGCAATGGCATGCGCTGCTTTGCCAAATATCTTTATGATCATAAAATAATTCTGCAGAAAAAATTTAAAGTCGAAACACTGGCCGGAACCGTGATCCCCGAGGTTTTTCTTTGTGAAACCGGAAAAGTAAAAAATGTTAAAGTTGATATGGGCGTCCCTCTGCTTACACCCGGGGATATTCCATTTAAATCAGCAAAGGAAAGGGCGGTTAATGAACCTGTGGTTGTCCATGGGGAAAAACTGTTTTTAACTGCCGTTTCAATGGGAAACCCCCATGCCGTTGTTTTTGTTGATGACATTGAAAATATTGATATTGAAAAACAGGGAAAAAGGATTGAAAATCATGAAAAATTTCCTGAAAAAACCAATGTGGAATTTGTTCAGGTGATTAATGAAAATGAGTTTAAAATGAGAATATGGGAAAGGGGTGCAGGGGAAACCCTTGCATGCGGAACCGGAGCCTGTGCAGCTCTAATTGCTTCGAATCTCAATAAAAAAACACTTGAAAATGCCCTGGTTCATTTAAAAGGCGGTGATCTTAAGATTTTATGGGATAAAAAGAATCGGCATGTTTTTATGACCGGCCCTGCAGAGCTCGTGTTTACAGGAGAATTTGTGTATGAACGGCCATGATGCAGATCTGTTTGCTTTCATACGGCCTCTCAACAAATGATGAAAATGATAATGGCATGATGCCGCCCCCTGTGGGCTATAGGTCCGGCCCTGGATAGTCGACGGGTATTTTGCCTTGCCGGTCTAAAGCGCAGGAACTGCGGTCAAGTATGTCCTCAAACAGCCTGCGCTTCTTAACGCCCGGCAAGGCAAAATACCTGATCGCCTTTGTGTCCTGATGGGCAGGATCTATAACCCACAGGGGGCTATGCTGTCGACACTTTGAACTGCATTTTATATAACGGCCATGAGGCCGAGCTGAACTACGCTACTTTGCCTCACAACAAACATAAAAAGAGCATCAGTTACTCTGTGAAAAGTGAGCTCTTTCTTATAAAAAAGAATGTAAGGGATTGTTATGAATTTTAAGGACATGGCTTCTGATTTAGGTTTTGATGAAGATGATTTTACAGAACTTGCACAGCTTCTCGTGACCACTTCTCTTTCAGATCTGAAAAAACTTGAAAATGGAGTTGATTTAAAAAATACTGACAAGGTTGCCAAGGCAGCTCATTCCATTAAAGGAGCTGCAGGAAATCTCGGGTTTATAAAAATATCCGGAGTGGCAGCAGAAATTGAATCTGATGCACGGAGGGGAAGCCTCACAGGTATTGAAAAAAAGATAAAGACAATAAAGGCAGGCCTAAATGCGATTATGAATGCCATTGATCAATAGGGATTTTCGCATTCACCACAGACAATCAATAGAATCTGTTTAATTTTTTAATCGGTTTACAGGCTTTGTCCCAGGGGATGTATTGATATGAGGGAAAACAAACCTTTTGTAATTCTCGCTGTTGATGATAATCTTTTAAATCTTAAGCTTATTGAAAAATCACTTTCAAAAGAAGGTTATCAGATTTTAACTGCGGATAATGGAAAAGATGGCAGAAAACTTGCAGCAGAAAAAAAACCCGATCTTATACTCCTTGATATAGAGATGCCCGATGAAGACGGGTTCCATGTGATTACACGTTTAAAAGATAATCCGGTAACCGCTTCAATTCCAGTGATATTTCTCACGGGGGTTAAAGATGTTGATTCCAAACTAAAGGGGTTTGAGCTTGGAGCCGTTGATTATATAACAAAGCCTTTTCATCCCATGGAGGTAATTGCCAGGGTCTCCATACATCTGAAACTCTCCATTGCCGTAAATTCAATGGTTTTAAACCAGGCAGAAAAACTCAGGCAGATAACAGATGCTCAGATATCAATGCTTCCCCTTCCTGCAGATTATCCCGATGCAAAATTTGGCGTTTTTTACAGGGCTCTTGAAGAAGCCGGGGGAGATTTTTATGATATCCTCAATATTTCAGATAAAATTAAAGGATATTTTGTTGCCGATGTGTCAGGTCATGATATTAAGGCAAGTTATATGATGGCATCATTAAAGGCACTCCTTGCCCAGAATTGTACTCCCATGTACTCACCCGAGCAAAGTATGCAGATGATTAATGCGGTTCTTCTGGAAATTTTGCCTGAGATAAAATATTTAACGGCATGTTATGCCCGTCTTGATCGTGCTGCAGGTAAACTTATCCTTATAAACGCAGGACATCCTCCCGTGGTTTATCTCCCCCTTGGGAAAGCTCCGGTTCTGCTGAAATCCGATGGTGATATCCTTGGCATGTTTTCCAATGCACAATTTGGTATTCACCGTGTGAATGTTAAAAAAGGGGACAGATTTTTCATGTACACCGACGGACTGGTGGAATCTGCTGAAAGTAAAATCACATGGTCAAGCGGTGCGGAAAATTTTGTTCCCCTGTTTAAGGAAGTGCGCAATACACCCGTTGAAAATGCTCCTTCGGAGTTAATGGAAAAACTTTTAAGGGCAGGTTTTGTATATGAAGACGATATTGTCCTCTTGTGCGTGGAGGTATGAACCATGGCACAGAATAAAAGGTTTGATATTGCAGAAACCCATGATACCATTGAAATAAATTTCAGTTCAACAATGAAAAATGTGGACAGAGCCAGTGATGAACTGATGAAATTCTGTAACAGGTTTTTTACGAATGATATCATAAAAGAGCATTTTTTTGGATTGAATCTTGTCATTCGTGAAGGTTTAACCAATGCGGTAAAGCATGGAAACAGGCTTGATCCTGAAAAGCCGGTAAGATGTTTAATGAAAATTGATGAACAGGGTAAAATTTATATGGAAATAGAAGATCAGGGCGATGGATTTGACTGGCATAAATTTAAGGAAAAATCGTTTTATGATGTTTTATCTGATCATGGACGAGGTCTTGTTATATTACGCCTGTATTGTCCTGATCATGAATATAATCAAAAAGGTAACCTTTTGATCCTTAAAACTACGGTATTTTGATTTTTATTTTCTCGTTGTTCTGGCTTGACGGAGTTAGTGCCTTACTCCTCAATTCCTGTCAAAAAAAACAAGAAATTTGGGGGAGGTAGATGGGTTGCGGGCATCGCCCGCTTTGGTCTCTTAATTCTTATTTTCTTGTTTTTTGGCAAAAGGGCAAACAGGATGCGTAAATTATTTTTTGGAAGTTCCCTTAGATCAGGGTAATTTGTTTTTTTGATATTGATTGAAATTAACTATTGATTAGAGGTGTTTTATCATGCAGACAGATAGGGTGATTGATCATATTGTTAAATGGCTGAAAAATTATGCCGACAAGTCTAATTTAAGAGGTTTTACAGTGGGTGTCTCAGGTGGTATAGATTCTGCTGTGACATCCTGTTTATGCGCAGAAACAGGCAAAGATGTTATTGTGCTCAATATGCCTATTTATCAGGCAGCAGAACAGATATCCCTTGCTTCAGGGCATATTGACCGGCTTGAGAAAAAATATTCCAATGTTATTGGAGTCAACCTGGAACTTACAGAAATTTTTGATTCAATTAAAACCGTATTCCCATCTTCCATCCAGGATGATCTTACCCTTGCCAATACCCGTTCAAGACTCAGAATGCTCACTCTCTACGCCTTTGCATCGCACAATAAAATGCTTGTGGCAGGAACAGGAAACAAGGTGGAGGATTTTGGTGTGGGCTTTTATACCAAATATGGTGACGGCGGAGTTGATATTTCTCCCATTGCTGATTTAATGAAATCCGAGGTTTATGCTATTGGAAAAGAACTTGATATCATTCAGGGAATAATAGATGCTCCACCGACAGATGGCCTCTGGGAGGACAACAGAACCGATGAAAACCAGATCGGTGCGGGTTATGACGAACTTGAAAAGGCCATGAAATTTGATGAAAAAAATGAAAATGAAGCAGATCTTTCCAAAAGGGAAAAAGACGTTCTTGCAATTTACCGGAAATTTCATGGGATAAACAGGCATAAAATGGAACCGATACCGGTCTGCAAAATTCCGGACCAATACAGATAAATATGTTTAAATCAGGCCATACCCTGAATTTAGAGCCGGACTTCTCTTGATTTATGGTGTAAAAATTAAAATAAAAAAACGGTGAGGCTCTTTATGTATTACGATATACAGAATTTTCCGTTGGGTCAGATTATTGCGGTGATAAAAGGTGATAAAGGACTTCGTTATATAGGTTTTCAGCAGGGAAAGCATCCTTTATCAATATCAGAAAAGTGGGAAAGAAACTCAAAAATTCTGAAAAGCACCTTTGATCAGCTGCATGCCTATTTTACCGGAAAACTTTTTGAGTTTGATCTCCCTGTTGCGCCTCTTGGGACTTCTTTCCAGAAATCAGTATGGAAGGCCCTGATGGATATTCCCTATGGTCATACTGTTTCCTATGGAGAAATTGCAGCTGCAATTGGTAATCCCAAAGCATGCAGAGCTGTTGGAGGTGCCAATGGGAAAAACCCCATACCGGTTATTATTCCATGTCACAGGGTGATCGGGGCTGGTGGAAAACTTACAGGATACGGCAGCGGACTTAAGATCAAGGCGGAATTATTAAAACTTGAAAATAAGTATAAGGATAATCAGATATAAAAATTGGGTTTTCAGGATTTGATGAAAAAATATATTTTATAATGAGTGTGGTAACCATGAAATGGAAAATTTATTTTTTGATCTGTTTTTTATGTTTTTCCTTTATTGCATGCCCCGGGGCAAATGCTTTTAAGCCAGTTAAAATAGCGTGTATTGCAGCAGTAACGGGAATTGCCGCTGAAGACAATCTTCCAATGATTTTTTCTGCGGAAATGACCATTGATGAAATAAACAGAAAAGGCGGATTATTAGGCGAACCTGTTAAATTAATTATTATTGATAACAAAAGCACTTCTCTCGGATCAAAATTTGCTGCCGAAAAGGCTGTAAAGTTAAATGTAACAGGTGTAATAGGTGCTGCATGGAGCTCCCATTCCCTTGCCATGGCTCCTGTACTGCAGAAAGCAGAAATTCCCATGATCACTCCCATATCAACAAACCCTGAAGTAACAAAAATAGGAAATTATATTTTCAGGGTCTGTTTTACAGATGATTTTCAAGGCAAAATTATGGCTGAATTTGCCAGGGAAACGCTTAAGGCCGGGACTGCAGCAGTTCTGCAAAACATCAACGAGCAGTACAGTATCACTTTAAGTAATTTTTTCATGATTGCTTTTGTTAAATCCGGAGGAAAAATTTTATTAAAGGGAAATTACACGGGCAATACAGTGGATTTTAAAAATACATTTGTAAGCATTAAAAGATTAAATCCCGATGTGATTTTTATTCCGGGTTATTCAAGGGACAGTGGCCTTGCCATACGCCAGGCAAGAAATATGGGTATTAAATCGATCTTTCTCGGCGGTGATGCCTGGTCTTCATCAAAAATATATGACTATGCAGGTGACAGTTTAAATGGCAGTTATGCGGTTGTTCCCTGGAATAAAGATTCTAATCTTCCACAATCAAGGCATCTTAAAAAATTATTTTATGAGAAATTTAAAAAAACTGTTTGCTATGGTGTTATTGCATTGACATATGATGCTGTAAATGTTTTTGCAGATGCAGTGAAAAAAGCCGGTACCCTTGACAGAAAAAGGATAAGAGATGCCCTTGCAAGAACCATTGATTTCAAGGGAGCAACAGGAGACATCAGTTTTGACGGACAGGGCGATCCCATTGGGAAAAAAGTTGATATTGTTAAATTTGAAAATAAAAAATCCGTTTCCGTTAAATCAATTTCAGAAAAAATAATAAAAATTGCTGCAATTTATTCATTAACGGGAAAAGCTGCAGCTTCTCAGAAGCCTTCCCTTGAAGGAGTTATAGATGCAGTCAATGATCTTAATGAGTCAGGAGGCATTGCCGGTAAAAAGATAAAGCTCTATGTCATTGATAATAAAAGTTCTCCAATAGGATCAAAAATTGCTGCAGAAAAAGCTGTTAAAAAAAATGTTGCAGCAATTATTGGTTCGGACTGGAGTTCCCATTCAATTGCCGTTGCAAGAATAGCCCAGCTCCATAAAATCCCCATGATTTCCAATATATCAACAAATCCGGAAGTTACAAAAATCGGAAATTATATATTTCGTGTCTGTTTTACAGATGATTTTCAGGGAAAGGTTATGGCGAATTTTGCAATCCGTGATTTAAAGGCCTCAACAGCTGTGGTCTTTACCAATATAAGAAGTGACTACAGCATGGGGCTGTCGAGAGAGTTTCAGAAAAATTTTGAAATATCAGGTGGAAAAATTTTATTTACAGCGTTTTACAAACCTGAATTGAGAAATTATGCAGCGCTTATTTCACAGGCAAAAAAGGTGAATCCGGATGTAATTTTTTTTTCAGGCCACGATGAATCGGGATTTCTTGCGAAAAAAGCACAGGCTGCGGGGATAAAAGCTGTTTTACTCGGAGGTGATGACTGGGGTTATCAAAGTTTTTTGGATAAAGGTGGAAAATATATAAAACGCGGGTTTTTCTGTACACACTGGTCTGAAAAATTGAAAGATACAGTTTCCCTTGCCTTTGTGAAAAAATACAAAAAAAATTCAAACCTCAGCTCTGCCTTTGCACTTTCACATGATGCAGTGTTTTTACTGGCAGATGCCATTAAACGGGCACACAGTGTTGACAGAAAAAAAATTCGCGCAGCCATTGAAAATACAGAATTATTCCGTGGAGTAACCGGGGATATATCCTTTAACAAAAACGGTGATCCTGTTAAAGATGCTGTTATTAATGAAATTTCCAATGGGAAAATAAGGTATCTGAAAACAATAAAACGCTAAAATATCCAAAGCGGGTAATGCCCGTGACCCATGTGCCTGCCTCAATTTCTTGTTTTTTATTGCAGAAATTCAGGGGTAAGGCAATAACGGCCATGATGCAGATCTGGTGACTCTCGGACAGACTCTCAACAAATATGTAAACTCTTATTCTGAAAGGAATTTAAACTCGATTATCAAGTTTTTATCGAACATTAAAGATTTAAGAGGGTCAGGCTTTCCTTATTGTCATTATCTCAACTTTTGAGGTTAACATATATTTATAGTTTGATAACAACGAATAAGAAAAGCCTGACCCCCTTTTTGGAAAA
>WGCX01000243.1 GCA_015493575.1 Desulfobacteraceae bacterium
AGACATTAAAGGTTTGAGAGGGTCAGGCTTTACTTATTGTCATTATCTTAACTTTTGAGATTAACATATATTTACTGTTTGATAACAACAAATAAGAAAAGCCTGACCCCCGTTTTGCAAAATTTTCAATTAAAAAACTTGATAATCGAGTTAAAGAACTTTGAGTTTCTGGGATGATCCCATAAGAACTATTTTTTTATGTTGGAGAAATAAAAATGGAATTTGATCTACGGGTTACTTTTGTAAACCGGGAACGTGAATGGCGGAACTGCGGGGCTATCTGCGTGGAGAGCCTAACTCTATCCTCTTTCTGCACGGCCCCAAGTCCTCCGGTAAGACTACCCTGATGTACCGTCTCTTCAAGCAAATCATCCAGGAGAACGCATATGAAATCAATTTTCTCAACCTGCGGAAGGTGTTTTTAACCTCTTACGATGATTTTATTGATGCCTTTTTCAAGTCAACCGAGCAAAATAAAGGTATCAAAACCGGCACCCGTCGCCAGTACAGCCTCTTTGGTATGTTCAAGTTAGATGCCTTTACCGAGCGCATGCTGCACCAGAAAAAGGAAGACCCATTTCTCGTTATGGAACGTGAATTCCAGCGCCTGCAGAAAAAGGATATTCAGCCTGTCATCATTATCGACGAGTTCCACAAGTTAGACGGCCTCTATATGCCGGATAAACAAAAGCGCCTCATGGTGGAGTTGATGAATTTCTTCGTGGCCATGACTAAGGAGAGCCATCTCTGCCATGTGATTATCGCCTCTTCGGACGCTTTTTTCATTGAACAGGTCTATGTGGACAGCAAACTTAGAAAAACCAGTCGTTTCATGAAACTGGACTATCTCGAAAAGGAGGATGTATTCACCTGGCTCGGTGATGTCGGCAAGTATAATAAGGTGAAGGAATACACCCTGGATCAGGGTCAGATAGAATTGATCTGGGATACTGTGGGCGGCAGCGCCTGGGAAATCTATTCTATCCTGGAGCAGTTGTTCCAGCGTTCGCTTACAGAAATAGTAGATAAAATCAAGCGGGAAAAGGTGGCTATGATAGCGGACTGGTGCTTCCGCGATCCCACCGGCGGGCGGGTGAAGGTGCTGGAGTTGTTTAGAGAAACCGATGTGCTTGGTATCAGAGCTTTTGTTCCGGAACAACTCAATACTCTTGGTCAGGCAGTCAAAGATAACATCCTCTATTACGACCCGCTTGATGGTGTTTACGGTGTTCAGGGCAAGAGCCTCGAGTGGGGAATCAAGGGGTATTTTGACGTGGAAAATGCGGCTTAGGGCAGTTACAGAAATTTGTGGAAAAAGGTGGTCTCTCCGAGTTGAAAAAGCAGGGTATGATCAAGTCCTTTGAATATACATACGAGCTTGCATGGAACACCATGAAAAATTCTCCACTCTTATCGAGGACACTGACAGTTATGAGTGATGTCGCAGGTAGGTAGGAATACGGCCTGTCTCGGGATGTGGTTCTGAAAATTGTAGGTGTTTTAGCAAAACAAAACCAACGACAGATGGCGGCTAAGATGTCCATCAGCCTAAGCAAGTTTAATTACTGCCTCACCGAGCTGCTGAAAATGACTTCGCAATATTGGGATGTAAACGTTTAAATTACAAATACTTAGCTTGATCTACCCCATAGGAGCTGCAAAAAGAAACCAATGCAAAAACTTCCAATAGGCATCCAGACATTCAGTAAAAGATGAGAAGACGACTACCTCTATGTCGACAAAACATTTTTGGCGATGGATCTGGTAGAAAACGGTACCTACTACTTTCTCTCCCGTCCCCGTCGTTTTGGGAAAAGCCTGTTCATCTCTACCTTGCAGGCCTTGTTTGATGGCCGCAAAGAGTTATTTGCCGCCATTTGTGGCTATACCCAACAAGACCTTACAACCGTGTTCGCTGATCATCTTCAGGGTGCGGACATGGACAAAGTCGCTGAGTGGTATAACGGCTTCAGCTTTATGGGAGAACCTGTCTACAATCCTTTTGATATACTGCTCTTTATCAGAAATCGATTCCAGTTTAAAAAAATCAAAGTGGGATCACTATACATTAAAAAAATATCTGTTTATTCGTTGAAATTGCCAATAGCCTTGATTCCGGCAAGGGAAAATTCAGCAATATGGTCTGCGAGGCTCTTGATGAGATCAGAGTTGAATTTTTTATTGAGAAGATATTCAAGATCGCTGTGCTTGATGGTTAAAAGCGTGCGGCACTGGTTTATTATGCTTAATTCACAGAGCAGTACTTTGTCATTATCAGCATTTTTACCCATGATTTTACGGATAATATGGTGAAGTTTCTGCCTGCGGGGCTCAATTAATTCGCGCCATGTATCCTGGATCAATCCCGTTGGCCTTGCAAGTTCCATCAGATAGAGGCGGCTGAAATATCCCATTCTGCCTTTTGCGGTAAAATCCTTCATAATGGCATGGATATATTTTTTAAGTGTTGCCTCCGGTGTGCCTTTTGCGTTATCAGAAAATGCAGGTTCTTCAAACTGCTGAAAAGCATATTTCCAGGTTTCGATGTAAAGGGTCGTTTTATTGGTAAAATAATAATTTACCGATGCCACATTTGCCCCTGCAAGGCAGCAGATATCAGCAACTCTGGCGTTATGAAATCCATCTCTTGCAAACATTTCACAGGCTGCGACAAGCAGCCTTTCCCGGGTTTTTCTTTTACCTGTTTTTCCGGTCACGTAATAACTCCTTACATTTTTTATATCCGCCTCATGGTGGTTATTGAAATTGTGATGAAGATAGATTTTTTTATAAAAATATAATTGACATAATCGTTTATATTCATTACAAGTCAGTATTCAAACAGTTGTTTAAAATAAAGATTTTAATTTGTCAATGAAAAAGGAGAAACACCCATGCGGATTTTCAATCGGATGGTTTCCATTGCTCTGCTGATAATAGCACTGATGTCATGTTCTTTAATCATAAGCTGTGACAATAGAAAACCTCCCATGCGGCACCGTTCAATGCCAAAAGTTGCCACAATAACGATTAAGGCGCAAAAAGTTGTGCTCACAGATGAACTTCCCGGCAGGGCTTCGGCTTATCGCATTGCACAAATCCGGCCCCAGGTAAGCGGTCTTATATTAAAAAGATTGTTTAAAGAGGGCTCCAATGTAAAGGCTGGCCAGGTTTTATACCAGATTGATCCTGCTTCGTTCCAGGCAGTTTATGACAATGCCGTGGCAAGGTTAAATGTCATGAAAAAATCGGCAAATCAGGCTCAGGCTGCATTTGAAGCTGCCATGGCCAATGTAACACAGCAGAGAGCCACCCTGAAGCTTGCCATGGCAGATCAAAAAAGATTTGAAGATGCTTTTAAAGGCAGGGCTGTTTCCGAAAGTCAGCGGGACAAGGCCGTGACCAATGCCAGTGTTGCCAGGGCAACTTTGCGGGCTGCAGAGGCGCAGATGGAGAGCAGCCGCGAAGCTGTGGCCGTTGCAAAGGCAAATATCCGCCAGGCCGAAGCGTCGGTCAGGACAGCAGGTATCAATCTTGACTACTGCCGTATAACGGCCCCTATTTCAGGGAGGATCGGACGATCAAATGTGACCGAGGGAGCCATAGTTACTGCATACCAGCCCGTTGCTCTGTCAAGTATTCAGCAGCTGGACCCTATTTATGTGGATGTTCCCCAGTCCACAACAGATCTTCTGCAGCTTAAGCGCCGCATGAAAAATGGGCACATCAATCACGATGGAATTAACCAGGACAAGGTAAAACTGATCCTTGAAGATAATACGGAATATCCCCTGGAAGGTATCCTGAAGTTCAGTGATGTTTCTGTCGATCCAACAACCGGATCCGTGATTTTAAGACTTGTTTTCCCCAATCCGGATTCTGTTCTTCTTCCCGGCATGTTTGTGAATGCTGTGATTAAAGAAGGTGTTAATGAAAAAGCCATTCTTGTTCCCCAGCAGGGCGTATCCCGTGATCACAAGGGAAATCCCTTTGCCATGGTCGTGGGTGAAAAAAACAGGACAGAACTTCGCATGCTTGTCCTTGACAGGGCAATGGGAAATAAATGGCTGGTGTCAAAGGGACTTGTTCCCGGGGACAGGGTGATCGTTGAAGGTCTTCAGATGCTGCGCCCCGGTACAATCGTCAAAGCGACTCCTTATGTTGCGAATAAACCCGGTCTCAATAACCGGCCAGGTGCGGGACATCAATCAGGTCCGGGGGAAAAAATTAAAAAGAAAAATAAGGGAGGCGCATAATGCTCTCAAAATTTTTTCTTAAACGGCCTGTTTTTGCATGGGTCATCGCCATCATCATGATGACGGCAGGAGGGCTTGCAATCTATAAAATGCCCATTGCCCAGTATCCACCCATTGCCCCGCCTTCCATTGCAATAGACTCATTTTTTCCGGGAGCTTCCGGTGAAACCGTGGAAAACACAGTGACCCAGATCATTGAACAGAAAATGACAGGGCTTGATGACATGCTGTATCTTTCCGGTACAAGTTCTTCATCCGGCGCATCACGCGTTGAGATGACCTTTGCCCCGGGTACGGACCCGGATATTGCCTGGTCCAAGGTGCAGAACAAACTCCAGCTTGCCATGGCAAGTCTTCCAGATGTGGTGCAGCGCCAGGGCGTTAAGGTGAGTAAATCCACGAGGAATTATCTTCTCATTGTGGGACTGATATCGGAAGATAACAGCATGGACGGTAATGATTTAAGGGATTATTCCCAGTCCAACCTCGAGAAAATTCTTTCCCGTGTACCCGGTGTGGGTGAGGTGCAGAATTTCGGATCACAGTATGCCATGAGGGTATGGGTGAACCCCGATAAACTGACAAGTTACAAATTGACCATGGAAGACGTGATCATGGCATTGAAAGCGCATAATGTTGAGGTATCGGCAGGTCAGTTCGGCGGTGCTCCGGCAGTCAAGGGACAGAGGCTCAATGCCGCCATCATCGTTCAGCATATGCTTCAGACTCCGGATGAATTTGCAGCAATTCCTGTACGTATTAATAAAGACGGTTCCGTGGTGAGGATAAGTGATATCGGAAGGACAGAACTTGGTGCTGAACGATCCGATGTGACTGCCAATTATAACGGTAAACCTGCAGCAGCAATGGCCATACGTCAGGCACCAGGTGCAAATGCCCTTAAGACTGCAGATGCCGTTAAAGCAAAATTAAAGGAGATGAGCAGATATTTCCCTCATGGAATGAAGGTGATATACCCCTATGATACCACACCATTCACAAGAGTTGCCATTGAAGAGGTTGCAAAAACCCTTGGAGAAGCTGTGCTGCTGGTGTTTATAATCATGTATCTTTTCATGGGGAATATAAGGGCGACCCTTATTCCCACAATTGCTGTACCTGTGGTGCTGCTTGGAACCTTCGGGGTGCTTGGATTTTTCGGTTTTTCCATCAACATGCTCACAATGTTCGCCATGGTGCTTGCCATCGGTCTTCTCGTGGATGATGCCATTGTGGTTGTGGAAAACGTGGAGCGCATCATGGCTGAAGAAGGTCTTCCTCCGCGGGAAGCCACGGCAAAATCCATGGATGAAATTACAAGTGCTTTAATTGGAATCGGTCTCGTGCTTTCGGCAGTTTTCGGGCCAATGGCATTTTTTGAAGGCTCAACCGGTGTTCTTTACCGCCAGTTTTCCGTAACAATTATTGCGTCCATGCTGCTTTCCGTTGTTGTTGCCCTGATTCTCACTCCTGTTCTTTGTGCATCTTTTCTCAAACCCATACCTGAAGGCCATGATCCTGCTGACAATACTGTTTTTTTTCTGCGCCCTTTTCTCAGAAAGTTCAACGAGATATTTATGAAAATCAGGAATTTTTATGTGGGCGTTGTGGGTTCCTCTTTTTCAAAGACAATCAGGTACATGATTGTTTATATTCTGATCGTTTCTGCAGTGTTTTTCCTTTTCAAACGGATGCCCACATCCTATATTCCGGATGAAGACCAGGGAATACTGCTGATCCAGGCCATGCTTCCCGCAGGTTCCACCCTGGAACAGACCCGGCATGTGATGAACAGGGTCAGGGATTATTTTATGGAGCATGAAAAAGAAGGGGTGGAATCCATGATGTCAGTTCCCGGTATCAGTTTTGGGGGAGACGGACAGAACATGGCCTTAGGGTTTGTAAAACTTAAAAACTGGAAGCAGAGACAGCGGCCGGATCTCAGGGTCAAGGCAATTGCAGGACGGGCAATGATGGCTTTTTCACAGATAAAAGAGGCCATGGTTTTTGCTTTTCCGCCACCGCCTGTTATTGAGCTTGGCATTGCCACGGGTTTTGATTTTGAACTCCAGGACAGAGGCGGTCTGGGACACGCAAAACTAATGGCAGCCCGGAATCAGCTCCTTGGTATGGCCATGCATGATCCACGTCTTGTCAGGGTAAGGCCCAACGGCATGGAAGACGTGCCGGAGTATCATATTGACGTGGACTGGGACAAGGCCGGCGCCCTCGGGGTTCCCCTGACATCCATTCAAAACACAATCTCGGCATCCTTTGGCAGTGCCTATGTTAACGATTTTATCCAGGCAGGACGGGTGAAAAGGGTTTTTCTCCAGGCCGATGCCCCCTTTCGTATGCTGCCCAGAGACCTTAAAAAACTTTACGTCCGCAACACTTCGGGGAAAATGGTGCCCTTTTCTTCCTTTGCAACGGGAAGATGGGTAATAGGTTCTCCTAAACTTGAACGCTACAATGCATTTCCATCCATCAATATCTGGGGGGAACCCGCCCCGGGCTTAAGTACCGGAGATGCCATGGCAGCAATGGAGGAACTTGCGGCAAAACTGCCCCACGGCATAGGGTTTGACTGGACAGGGCTGTCATATCAGGAAAGAATGGCAACGTCCCAGGGACCTATTCTTTACGCATTTTCCATTTTTGTTATTTTTCTCTGTGTTGCTGCCCTGTATGAAAGCTGGACGATCCCATTTGTCAATATGATGATGCTGCCCCTTGGCGTTTTGGGAGCGATCCTGGCAACTTCTATGCGGGGACTTCCCAATGATGTGTATTTCCAGATCGGATTTCTCACTACCCTTGGCCTTTCCACAAAAAATGCCATACTTATAATTCAGTTTATCAAGGAGAGACTGGCACATGGGGATGGTCTCATCGACGCAACCCTTGGTGCAGTTAAAACAAGGTTCAGACCTGTGATGATGACCTCCCTTGCATTTTTCTTCGGGGTGCTTCCCCTTGCCATTGCAAAAGGTGCCGGCGCCGGGGCTATGAACGCCATAGGTACTGCGGTTTGCGGTGGAATGCTCTCTGCTACTTTTATTGACTTAATTTTTATTCCGCTGTTTTTTGTCCTTGTCTCAAGGATGTTCAAAAAAGGGCAGAACCAACAATCCTTTGATGATCAAAACCACGAACTCCAAAAACTGGCTGGAGATAATTGAATATGAAAAGAAAAATATCTGCAATACCAGGAAGACCTTTAATACTTATGTTTTCTGCTTTGATATGGATCAGCAGCTGTTCTTTTGCCCCGAAATATACACAGCCTGAAGCTCCCATCCCGGCCGCCTGGCCACAGGGAACAGCCTACAAAAATATTAAGACCACATCCGGAGTAACGGGTTCCGCTGTTTCCGGTGTCAGCCGGCAGAAATTTTTTATGGATGAACACCTCCTTAAAATTATAAATATCGCCCTGAAAAATAACCTGGATCTGAGACTTGCCGCATTGAACGTGGAGAGAGTACGGGCGCTTTATGGTGTACAGCGAGCCGGGCTTTTTCCGTCTGTCAACGTGGTTGGATATGAAAATAAACAGCGCCTGCCTGCCGATTTGTCATCTTCGGGAAAGGCGGTTATTGAAAAACAGTTTAATGTTAATCCTGGTATCAGTTCCTGGGAGATAGATTTTTTCGGCAGGATTCGCAGCCTGAAAGAGCAGGCCCTTGAGAATTATCTTGCAACTGACCAGGCAAGGAAAAGTGCACGTATTTCACTTGTGTCTGAAACAGCAGTCGCATATTATACTTTTGCTGCAGACAGGGAAAACCTTAAACTTGCAAAATCAACCCTTGAAACCCAGCAGGATTCCTATGATCTGATTAAAAGCCAGTACAGGGCAGGGCTTGCAAATGAACTGGACCTGCGCCGGGCACAGACACAGGTGGATTCGGCAGAGGGGAAAACAGCACGCTACACACAGAAGGTGGCACAGGATCAAAATGCATTAAACCTTCTTTGCGGTATTCATGTACCACAAACATTGCTGCCGGATGATTTAAGTGATGTTAAGGTCCCTGGGAATTTTTCTGCGGGACTGTGTTCCGATGTACTTCTTCAAAGACCTGATATTATTGCTGCAGAACATAAGCTCAAAGGTGCTTACGCCTTTATAGGAGCTGCCCGGGCAAGTTTTTTCCCCCGCATTGCTTTGACAACGGGTGTGGGAACAGCAAGCAGTGAGTTGTCCGGCCTGTTTAAAGCAGGATCAGGTACCTGGAATTTTGCACCGGAAATTGCCGTTCCTGTTTTTGATGCACGCACCTGGGCTGCTTACAGGGTGAGTAAAGCCCAAAAAAAGATTGCGGTAACCCAATATGAAAAAGCGATTCAGACAGCTTTCAGGGAAGTGGCCGATGCCCTTGCCGTCAAGGGCACAGTGGATGATCAGGTATCAGCGCAGA
>WGCX01000244.1 GCA_015493575.1 Desulfobacteraceae bacterium
AGACATTAAAGGTTTGAGAGGGTCAGGCTTTACTTATTGTCATTATCTTAACTTTTGAGATTAACATATATTTACTGTTTGATAACAACAAATAAGAAAAGCCTGACCCCCGTTTTGCAAAATTTTCAATTAAAAAACTTGATAATCGAGTGATAACAGATGGAGAAAAAAATGGAAGAAAAAAATTCAGCAGTGGCAATCTGCAACACCCATATTGAAGCTGAACAGGTTGTAAAGGAACTGCAGAAATCAGGTGTTGATATCAAAAAGTTGTCCATAGTGGGCAGGAACTATCATTCCGAAGAGGATGTTATCGGATATTACAACACCGGTGACCGTATGAAACAATGGGGTAAATTAGGAGCATTCTGGGGCGGGTTATGGGGACTTTTGTTTGGTTCTGCTTTTTTCTTTGTTCCGGGTTTAGGGCCTATTGCTGTAGGCGGCCCCCTTGTGTCCTCCATTGTAGGGGGATTGGAAGGTGCTGCAACCGTTGGCGGTTTTACTGCCCTTGGTGCAGGATTATTCGGCCTTGGCATTCCGAAAAACAGTGTTCTTAAATATGAAACTGCAATTAAGGCCGATAAATTTCTTGTTATTGCCCATGGATCAAGGGAAGAAGTGGAAAAAGCAAAGGAAGCTATTGAGCCCCTTGATATATCCAATGTAACTGTACATCATGGTTAAAAATTCAGGGTTTAATTAATCCGTTGAATTGTGTCATGGCTTCTAATATATATGATTTGACAACGGAAGAAATCGTAGTCCGGAGGGAAATAACAAATGGAACAGAATGATGGAATAAAACCGAATATTATAAGTATTAAAGAGGCTGAAGAAAAAACTGTATCAGAATTGTTTGATAAACTTTCATCAAGTGAGCATGGGCTTTCAGCTTCTGAAGCCGGCAATCGTCTGAAGAAATACGGCTACAACGAAATAGCCGAGAAAAAAATAAGTCCTCTGATGAAATTTCTGCTTTATTTCTGGGGACCCATACCATGGATGATCGAAATTGCCGCAATACTGTCCGCAGTGGTGAAACACTGGGCTGACCTGATTATTATCATGGTCCTGTTGATATTTAACGGTGTGGTTGGATTCTGGCAGGAATTTCAGGCGGGAAATGCTGTTGAACAATTGAAAAAAGGACTTGCACTGAAGGGGAGAGTTCTGCGGGACGGTAAATGGCAGGAACTGGAAGCCAGGGAGCTGGTGCCTGGTGATATCGTCCGGTTACGCCTCGGGGACATTGTTCCTGCTGACGTCAAATTGGTGGAAGGAGACTATCTCAGCATAGATCAGGCAGCCCTTACCGGTGAATCTTTGCCGGTCAATAAAAAAGAAGGAGATATTGCCTACTCCGGTTCGATTGTAAAACAGGGTGAAATGGTGGGTTTGATCACAGCAACCGGTATGAATACCTATTTTGGCCAAACCGCTAAATTAGTGAGTACGGCAAAAAACACCTCCCATTTTCAGAAAGCAGTACTCAGCATAGGGGATTTCCTGATTTACATATGTATTGCCCTTGTGGCGGTATTGATAATGGTAGGTCTGTACAGACATCTTCCCCTTCTCGAACTTGCGCAGTTCGCACTTATCCTCACAGTGGCATCCATTCCCATTGCCATGCCTGCAGTACTTTCCGTTACCATGGCAGTTGGTGCATTGTCACTGTCAAGGCTGAAGGCTATTGTATCGCGCCTTGAGGCCATCGAAGAAATAGCTGGAATATCTGTTCTATGTTCTGACAAAACAGGAACTCTTACCCAAAACCTTCTTACCCTCGGGGAACCTGTGATATTCTCTGATAGAGAGCCACAGGAACTTATTTTATCTGCAGCCCTTGCTTCCAAACTGGAAAATCAGGATGCCATAGATATGGCAGTTTTCCACAGCTTAAAAGAAAAAGCATTACTTGATTCTTATCAGCAGCAGAAATTTATACCTTTTGATCCAGTATCCAAGCGTACCGAAGCAACTATTAAAGACACCTCCGGCAAAATTTTCCAGGTGACCAAGGGAGCTCCCCAGGTGGTATTGGATATGTGCAATCCCAGTGCAGATATAAAAACAAGGGCGGAGCAGGTGGTTAATGATTTTGCATCCAAAGGTTACAGGACTTTAGGCATAGCGCGTACAGATGTCCATGGACAATGGCATTTCCTCGGGATTCTGCCCATGTTTGATCCTCCACGTGTGGATGCAGCAAAAACCATTTCCAATGCAAGGGAACATGGTGTGGAAGTGAAGATGGTAACTGGCGATAATGCTGCCATTGCCAGGGAAACAGCCGGGGTTCTTGGCCTGGGCAAAAATATTCTGCCGGCAGAGGACCTTATGCAAGATAAATCCGGGAAGACACTAACCGCTGATGATGCAGAACGTGTGTCAAAGGCAGATGGCTATGCCCAGGTATTTCCGGAGCATAAGTATCAAATTGTGAAGGCTCTCCAGTCCCGTGGTGTTCTTGTGGGCATGACAGGTGATGGTGTTAATGACTCTCCTGCCCTTAAGCAGGCAGATGTTGGCATAGCTGTATCCGGTGCAACAGATGCGGCCCGCGCTGCCGCCGACCTGGTGTTGACTACTCCCGGGCTGAGCATTATCATAAATGCTATTGAGGAAGCGAGGCGTATTTTTGAACGGATGAATGCCTATGCCATTTACCGTATCACCGAGACTATCCGGATCATGATCTTCATGGTTCTGGCAATGCTTGTATATAATTTTTATCCCATGACTGCAGTTATGATTATTTTGCTTGCCCTGCTAAATGATCTGCCAATCATGACGATAGCCAAAGATAACACCTGGCTTGACCCAAAACCCGTACGATGGAACATGCAGCGTGTTCTCACCATTTCGTCTGTTCTGGGAGGAGTCGGCGTTATAGAGACCTTTATCCTTCTTATCATCGCAAAATCCTGGTTTGGCCTGGGAGTTGCCGAACTTCAGACAATAATTTTTTTAAAACTTGCAATTGCCGGACATATGACCCTATTTGTTGCCAGGACGAAAAAATCTTTTCTGGCACGCCCTTTTCCTGCACCTATACTTATGACGGCAATTATAGGTACAAAGGTTGTTGCGATGTTTATCGCAGCTTTCGGCTGGTTCGTTACACCAATTCCATGGTCTTATATCGGATGGATATGGCTGTATTGCATTGTCTGGACATTCATTGAAGATGCCATGAAATTGATGGTTTACCATCACATGGAAAAATCCGGCCGGCGACACAGGCGCTTTACGAATTTTTTAAAAGCTTCCATGCATATGCATAAAAGATAAATGTACGTGAATATCTTTTTCATATGGTATGAATAACCTAAACAGGAAAAAATATATGTTTAAATGGTTGGAAAATCATCACAGAAAAGAAATCCTGAAACAACCTTTTCCTGTCCAGTGGAGAGAAATTCTTAAGGACAGAGTAACGCATTATTCTTTTCTGAATTCCGATGAAAAGAATCACTTAGAACAACTGGTCCAGGTGTTTATTGCCGAAAAAAAATTTGAAGGATGCAATGGGCTCGAAATTACAGATGAAATAAGGGTTGTCATTTCAGCCGGGGCCTGCCTGCTGATTCTTGGTTTACCCCATGATCTTTTTCGAAAGCTCATTACAATTATTGTTTACCCTTCCACCGTTTTTACTCCGCCTCCAAGAGCCGGGCTTTTTATTACTCAAAGTTTAATAGTTGAGCACCCCCAAACTGCAATTCTCGGGCAGGCTTTCATGAGTGGACCTGTGATACTTGTATGGGATGCTGTCAGAAGAGAAGCACGGCATCCGGAATCAGGCCATAATGTTGTATATCATGAATTCGCCCATTATCTTGATATGCTGGATGGAGTAGCAGATGGAACACCCGGACTTCACAGCAGGGAACAATACAGGATATGGGCAGATGTTTTTTCCAGGGAATTTTTTCAATTGCGAAGGAAATCAAAAAAAGGGAAAAAAACATTTCTCGATGCCTATGGAGCTAAAAATGAAGCTGAATTCTTTGCCGTGGCAACCGAGTTTTTTTTTGACAAGCCGGTTCAAATGCAGAAAAAACATAAAGCTCTGTACGATGTTCTTTCAGATTTTTATCTGCAGGATACTGCTGAACGGGAACGGCACTGCAAAAGAAATGCTTGATTTTTCTGTTTTATCCAATGTAATTGTAC
>WGCX01000245.1 GCA_015493575.1 Desulfobacteraceae bacterium
AGGAAGCTGAAAGAGAAATCACACGCCTTTCAAAAATGCATCCCTCATCTTCTGAATATGTTGTTTCATCCTCTTATCTTGACTGGCTTACATCTCTGCCGTGGAATAAAAAATCAAAGGACAGGCTTGATATAAAAGCTGCAAGAAAAGTTCTTGATAATGACCATTATGACCTTGAAAAACCAAAGAAAAGAATTCTTGAATACCTTGCTGTAAGAAAACTTAAAAAAGATTCAAAAGGCCCTATTCTCTGTTTTTCAGGACCTCCGGGCACGGGCAAGACCTCCCTTGGAAAATCCATTGCAAAGGCACTTGGCAGGAAATTTGTCAGGATTTCCCTTGGAGGCATCAGGGATGAAGCTGAAATACGCGGCCACAGGAGAACCTATGTGGGCGCCCTGCCGGGCAGGATTATCCAGGAGATCAGAAGGGCCGGTAAAAATAATCCTGTTTTCATGCTTGATGAAATAGACAAGGTTAATTCTTCCTATAATGGCGATCCTTCTTCTGCACTTCTCGAGGTCCTTGATCCTGAGCAGAACGATACCTTTACCGATCATTATCTTGATGTTCCCTTTGATCTCACCGATGTGATGTTTTTAACAACTGCCAATGTTTTACATACAATTCCGGCACCTTTAAGGGACAGGATGGAGATTCTCGAGCTTTCAGGTTATACTGAAGATGAAAAATTGAAAATTGCCACAAGATACCTTATTCCAAGGCAGCGCAAGGCCAACGGTCTTAATGCATCCCGGATAAAATTTTCCAGGTCGGCTGTAAAGGAGATAATTTCAGGATACACAAGGGAATCGGGACTTCGTAATCTTGAAAGGGAAATAGGGTCGGTGTGCAGGGGAGTTGCAAGTAAAATTGCCGAAGATGAGGTTGAAAAAGTTTCAATAAAAAAACAGGATATTCATGAGTATCTTGGGCCTGTAAAAAGAATGCCGGAAACAAATTCAGGAACATTTGTTCCCGGAGTTGTTGTGGGGCTTGCCTGGACTCCTGTGGGCGGAGAGATCCTTTTTGTTGAGGCAACTGCAATGAAAGGGTCAAAGGGGCTCACTCTAACCGGTCAGTTAGGCGATGTTATGAAGGAGTCCGCCACCACGGCCATGAGTTATGTAAGATCACACGCATTGGAATTAAAAATAGATGAAGATTTTTTTAATTCACATGATATCCATATCCATGTTCCCGAGGGAGCCATACCAAAGGATGGACCTTCTGCAGGTGTTACCATGCTCACCGCCATTGTCTCCATGATAAAAGAAAAGCCCGTGAAAAAAAGACTTGCCATGACAGGAGAAATAACATTAAGGGGTGAAGTATTGCCCGTGGGCGGGATTAAGGAAAAGGTGATAGCAGCACACAGGGCCGGGGTGAAAACTCTTATCCTTCCCAAATGGAATGAAAAAGATATGGAAGATGTTCCTGAAAATGTTAAAAAAGCGATAAAATTTTATTTCATCGATAAAATGCAGGATGTACTTGAAACAGCCCTTGATTTATCCGGCAAGGCAGGAGCATGATGAGACCTGCTTCATGGCAGTTTTAAAAAACGTAAGGGGACTCGAAGCAAACTTTTAAAAAAAAGGAGCATTGTTCGGTTTGAAGTTCCAGGTAAAATTAAAAGTAATAATATCTGTCTTGTTTTTGTTTTTTGCATACGGCTGTACTTCAAACCGTCCGGTTTATCACCCCAAAACGAGATATACTCAACAATTTCCAGTTAGAAAATATAAGAAAAACAAGCTTCCGGCGTACTCAAAGCCCTATAAAGTCAATGGAAGACACTATCGTCCGTTAATAAGTGCAAGGGGTTTTTCTCAAAAAGGACTTGCATCCTGGTATGGAAGGGATTTCCATGGAAAAAAAACTGCAAACGGCGAAACATACAATATGTACGCAATGACTGCAGCCCATAAAACCCTGCCACTTGGAACATGGGTGAGGGTTTATAATCTGAGAAACAAAAAGCAGGCCGTTGTCAGAATAAATGACAGGGGACCTTTTGTAAGAAACAGAATTATTGATCTTTCTTATAAGGCGGCAAAGAAACTTGGCGTTGTGGGGCCTGGTACTGCACCTGTTAAAATTGTTGCCCTTGGTATGGCATCAAGGGGTACTGTTGTACCTTCTGCCCCTGTGAAATATATTCCGGTAAATTACTGGAAAGGAAATTTTACAGTTCAGGTCGGGGCTTTTATGGATAAAAATAATGCAGTAAAATTTAAGCATAAGCTTGCTGCAAGGTATAAATATGCACATATAACAACTTTCAGTGATTCCAGGGGCGTATTTTTCAGGGTCAGGGTGGGAAGATATTCAAGCCTTGATGCTGCAGTTAAATTTTCACGGAAACTGATCCTGGCAGGTGCAAAACAAGCCTTTGTTGTGGCAGAATAAACTATGTGCCTGTTATCACAACAGAGAAAACGGGCAAAAGGGCAAGCAGGATGCGTAAATTATTTTTTGGAAGTTCCCTAAAAATTCAGCATTTTTTTATCCGGGAAAATCCATCTGCCAGTCCATATATATCTGCCTGTGACATGCCTGTAAGAAATTCATAATCATCTTAAAATTTCCATATTTATAAAAATCCATTAATAAGGTGTTGTACTCCTTAAGCTTTACGGCCGGAACCGAGCATGGCAGAATACCATTGCCCATGAACAGTCCATTCATCATAAGGTTCCCGGTTCTTTTATTGCCGTCCCAGTAAAACTGGTTCCATGCAAAATCCAGTGCCAGTTTATATCCTCTTTTACATGGAGAAATTGTTTTTCTGCCTGCATTGTCAAGACATTGTTTTAATAGCACCGGCAGTTCAGGAAAATCAGGTGGATGATAGGTGAAATCACCACTTGTTACGGAAACAGCCCCGTTTCTTATTACACCCGGTTCCAGAGCCTCGTCTTTTGCAACAATATACTCAAGTTCACATGCAGTATCCACAGATAATTGAAATTGTTTCTGCTCCACCATATCAATCAGCTTCTGCCATGCAAGCTGCTGTTGTTCAAGTTTTTTCTGGTCTGAAATTTTATGTCCTCCAATGGTGATTCCCTGGATAAATGTCTGAACTTCAGGAAAAGAAAAAGGCATGCCTTCAAGGGACTGGAAATCGTAAACAAGCTGTGCAAACATTTTTTTTGCCACAAAAACTGCTTTTTTAATATTGTTCTGTTTGTTATCCATAATATTATACCTTATCAACCCCATGGCCGTTAAAAAATTTTATGTTAAAAATACTTTTACAAAAAAATGATATTGGTTTAGTGTAATTCAGACCATGGAAGGATATTAACCTATTTACAGAAAAATATAAACGATATCATAAAAAGTTTTATGTGATGAATTATACAGTATTTCTCGACAGGGACGGAGTAATCAATGCCGATTCTCCGGATTATATAAAAAAGCCGTCTGAGTTTCATTTTCTTGAAAATTCCCCTGAAGCTGTTGCCCTGCTGTACAAAAACGGATTTGATGTGATTTTAATTACAAATCAGTCTGTTATTAACCGGAAAATGGTAGGCCGTAATGACCTTGAAGCGATATTTAACAAGATGAGAAAGGGAATCGAAAAAGCCGGCGGTAAAATAAAGGACATTTTTTTCTGTCCCCATATGCCGGATCAGGGATGCACATGCCGTAAACCCCGTCCGGGTCTTATTTTACAGGCCGCAGAAAAATACGATATTGATTTAACAAACTCCTGCATGGTGGGAGACAGCGTTAAAGACATGGAATGTGCAGAAAATGCCGGATGCGGTGCCCGTGTTCTTGTGAAAACCGGAAACGGTGAAAAAGCAGCACATATTCTGAATAAAAGAGCTGTTCAACCGGATTGTATATGTAAAGATCTCATGGCTGCTGCAGAGTGGATTTCCGGCAATTTGAAATTAAAAAATAAAATTCAAAAACAGCATTGTATTTAAAATCCAATGATCACACTTACCGGAACACTTGAATCCATAACATTTCAAAATGATGAAAATCATTATACCATTGCCAGAATAAAACCCGGTGACACAAAACAATGTGTAACCATTGTCGGGTATATGGCAGGTCTCGCACAGGGAGAGACTTTAAAACTCAATGGCAGATGGGTTACACATCCGAAATACGGGGATCAGTTTAAAGTTGAATTCTTTGAGGTAAGCCTTCCTGCAACGGTTTCAGGTATAAAAAATTACCTTGGTTCCGGCATTATCAAGGGTATCGGCAAAACCATGGCAAGAAAAATAGTTGATCATTTTAAAGAAGAATCCCTTGATATCATAGAAAATCAACCGGAGCGGTTAAAGGAAATTCCCGGTATAGGGAAATCAAAAAGCGATGTTATTACAAAGGCATGGGACAGACATCATGCAATAAGACGTGTGATGAAGTTTCTCCAGGATCATGGAGCAGGCTCGTTTCATGCAGGAGCGATTCTTCAATTTTACGGAACAAAAACCCTTGAAATTTTAAAAACCAGTCCCTATGCCGTTGCAAAAGATATCCCGGCAGCTGGATTTGAACTTGCCGATACCATAGCCTTAAGCTGCGGGATTAAAAAAGATGATCCCGAAAGAATAAAAGCCTCGATTATCTATCTTCTTTTAAAGCATGAAAACAACGGCCATGTTTTTGCTGAAAAACAGGATCTTGTATTAAAAGCTGCAAAGCTCACATCGGCACAAAAAGAAGATATTGAAGATGCACTTTCATCCCTTGCTGAACAGGATGAGATTTTCATTGAACAGAATGACAGAAAAATCAAGGTCTGTGTTTATTTAAAAAGACTTTACAGGGCTGAGAAAGGTATTGCATCAAGGATAAAGGCCATGCTTTCCGTTCCTGTTTCAAACTATGGAATAGACAGGAATGATATAATTAATGAGGTGTTGACAAGACTTGCCGTAAATTTATCTTCAGAGCAGGTTGAGGTGGTGAGTAAGACCCTTGCCCACCGTGTTGTGGTCATTACAGGGGGGCCTGGAACAGGGAAGACAACCATTATCAGGGCGGTGTGTGCTGTATTTAATAAATTAAGGCAGAAAGTCTGTCTTGCAGCTCCCACGGGAAGGGCAGCAAGAAGGCTTGCCGAAGTCACCTCAAAAAAAGCATTTACACTTCACAAGCTTCTCCTGTACGATCAGGAAACCGAATCATTCGGCAGGAATATGATGAATCCCCTTGATCTTGATGTTCTCATTGTTGATGAAGCTTCCATGATTGATACCATGCTTATGTTTAACCTTGTTGAAGCGCTGCCTGTTAATTCGGTGCTAATCCTTGTGGGCGATGTTTTTCAGCTTCCCTCGGTGGGCCCTGGCAACGTTCTTTCTGACATTATTCAGTCGGGCGTTGTAAACACTTTTGAACTTACAAAAATTTTCAGGCAGGCAGAGCAAAGCCCCATTGTTATGAATGCCCATTTAATACGTAACGGTAAAATGCCTGTGCTTGACGGAAATAACACCGCAGGAGAACTGTCTGAATTTTATTTTATTGAAAATAATGATCCGGAAAGGGTAGTGAATACAATAACAAAATTGTGCAGTACAAGAATTAAGAAAGCCTTTCCCCATGTTGATGAAATCCAGGTGTTAACTCCCATGCACCGGGGTGAGGCGGGAACGATAAATTTAAATCAAAAGCTGCAGCAGGCGTTAAATAACAGAAAACAGGGTATAGAGGTTCGGGGATCTGTATTTAAAACCGGTGACAGGGTGATGCATTTGAAAAATAATTATAATAAAGATGTTTTTAATGGAGATATTGGCATAATCCACGACATTGTAAAGTCGGAAAATCGTATAGAAGTGGATTACGACGGCAGGATAGTGGATTATGATATTCTTGAACTTGATGAACTCAGCCTGGCCTACGCAATCTCCGTGCATAAATCCCAGGGTTCGGAATATTCAGCTGTTGTTATTGCCATGACAACCATGCATTTTCCCCTTCTCCAGAGAAATCTTTTATACACTGCAATGACAAGGGGGAAAAATCTTGTTGTCATTGTTGGTTCGAGAAAGGCTGTGGAAACAGCATTAAAAAACAATAGAACCGAGTTCCGGCTTTCAGGGCTTAAACGAAAATTTAAAGATTAGCCTCTTAATTTTTATTTTTTGGAAGTTTCCTTTTATCGGGCGGATCGGCTGTATAACGGCCATGATGCCGGCTGAAATGCGATACGGTGACTCTCAACGAATATAAAAAGAGCAGAACATAAAAAGAGCATTTGTGACTTTGATAGCAAATATCCTAATTTTTGTTTTTATTTATGTATTGACAATACGGTCTCTTTGTTTTTAAAATGACATTCATTAAATACACCTTGAGTAAATAAATTATAAGGTTTTGTATTAACTGCCATGGGGCAGATCAGAACGGTGTTACAGCATATAAAATTGAATTAAAGCTGAATAGCTGAATTTTATAAAACAAGTGGTTGGGATTTCATTAATTTTTTAAGGAGGCATCACAATGAGGATGACCATAGGAAAAAAACTTACAGCAAGTTTTCTCACCATAGCAATGCTTGTGCTATTGTCTGGAGGAGCCGGTATCATTATGCTTAATAAGCTTGCCAAAACAGCAGATACCGTTGCAAGACAAAAGGCTCCCATTGAATATGCCGCCATGAACGTTGCCGTGACCCTGGAAAAAATCCAGAAGAATATATCCATGTATCTTGATGCCTATTCCGGGTTGAAAAAAATTGAAAATAATCTGTCCACTCAACTTGATGAACTTAATATGTGGCTTTCAATGATCAGATACGGCAGTGATTCAGATGCATTTAAAAACAGCAGTGCAGGGGCACTTTACAAGAAAAAAAATTTAAAAATTATAGTACCAAAAGGATCGGAAAAAATAATTGGTGTTGTTACAGATGCAATAAAAAAAAGTATTGCCTTTAAAAAAGACTGCATGAAAATTATCAAGGTTCACAGGGAATATGCTGCTTACTCCGTTCCCGTGGGAAATCAATATTATACGCTTCCCGTGTTTCTTGATCTTGCCTGGCTTGATAATGTCAAATGGCAGGACAAATTAAAGGCAAGTGTGGATATTGTAACTCCTTTTTCAGGCAATACTGATCCTGCAAAAGGACTTCTCGGTAATTTTCTTTCAACTTATAAAAATAATAATAAAAAATTCATGCACTTGTTTGGCAGACTGGATAAGCAATATAAAAAACTGATGAACTATGCCGTTGAAATAAGCAGTGCAGATACCTATGAGAAAAAACTTGCAAAGTATAACAGGAGCAAGGGAAGTGTTGTTAGAATCAAGATGTATTTCAGAAAAATGAACAAGCTTGCCACCAAGGTTAATAAGAAACTTAGCAAAATTAAGACAGGCGACATAAAAGACCTTAAGAAATCTGCAGATGCAGTGAACAAAAAACTTGATATGCTTGTAAAACAGGCAGCTGAGGAAATGGATTCCGCTTTGGATCAAGCTTCGAAAGCAAAGACAAAAGGTGATATGATTTTGATTGTTCTTACACTAACGGCACTTTGTATTGCAGTTCTTCTCGGAATTATCATGGCCCGGTTTTTTGCAAAAAGAATAAGTGAAATTGCTGAATCTGCAAAGAAAATAGCGCAGGGGAATTTAAAGGAAAAAGCGGATATTTCTTCGGATGATGAGATTGGGGATCTTGCATCTGATATGAATTTAATGATAGATAATCTGCGTAATATGATAGGGAGCGTACTTGGCCTGTCAGAACGGCTCGCAGATTCTTCCAGGGATTTATCATCTCTTTCAGTTCATATGTCAAAAGATGCTGAAAATATGACCCAGAATTCAGAAACCGTGGCTGCAGCAGCAGAGGAGATGAGTTCCAATATGAATTCAGTTGCTGCAGCGTGTGAAGAAGCTGCAACAAATGTTAATCTTGTCTCTTCTGCAACTGACCAGATCAATTCCGCAGTCAATGAAATTGCAAAAAATTCTGAAAAAGGCAGAACAATCACCGGAGAAGCTGTCACTACAACGGAAAGTGCTTCAGGAAAAATTGACGAACTTGGATCTGCAGCATCGGAGATAAGCAGGGTAACTGAAGTTATATCGGAAATTTCCGAGCAGACCAATCTTCTTGCTTTAAATGCCACCATTGAGGCTGCAAGAGCAGGGGAGGCGGGAAAAGGTTTTGCCGTCGTAGCATCTGAAATCAAGGAGCTTGCAAAACAGACGGCTGGGGCAACAAAAGATATAAAAAACCGCATTGACGGCATTCAGGGGTCAACATCCGAAACCATTAAAGAAATTAAAGATGTATCCAATGTCATCGAAAGTGTAAATGAAATCGTTGCAACCATTGCCGCAGCAGTGGAAGAACAGTCCGCTACAACAAAGGAGATTGCAGACAATATGGGCCAGGCTTCCCAGGGCCTTCAGGAGGTAAATGAAAACGTATCCCAGAGTTCAGGCGTAGCAGGTGAAATTGCAAAAGATATTATTAATGTAAGTTCTGCAAGTGAAGAAGTCTCAGCAGGAAGTGAGCAGATAAGCAGCAGTGCAGCTGATATGGCGAGACTTGCGGAAGAGTTGAAAAATCTCATGGGACATTTTCAAATATAACTGCCATGAGGCAGATCTGGACAGCGTTACACTGCCTCACAACAAAAATAAAAATAGCATCAGTTACTTTGTCAAAATTGAGCTCTTTCTTATAACGGCCATGATGCGCTGCATCACAACAAAAATTGAAAGTTAAATTTTAAAAAAATCGAATGGTTCTACCATTCTGTAACTTATTGAAATAATAACATTTAAAATTTCTTTCATATAAAAAAAAAGAAAAATAATGATACAGACGATAAGAGGTTTCAGGGATATACTGCCAGAGGATATTGCGCTGTGGCAGAAAATTGAGAAAACAGCTTCAGAACTTTTTGATAATTTTGGTTTCAGGGAGATTCGTCTCCCAATACTGGAAAAAACAGAACTTTTTGCGAGAAGCATTGGTGAGACAACCGATATTGTTGAAAAGGAGATGTACACATTTCCCGACAGAAAGGGTGATAAACTGACTTTACGGCCCGAGGCAACAGCTTCCGTTGTGAGAAGCTATATTCAGCATAAAATGTATGCTGCAGATCCCGTTAGAAAATTTTATACCATCGGTCCAATGTTCAGGAGGGAGCGTCCCCAGAAGGGAAGATACCGCCAGTTTTACCAGATAGATGCCGAGGTTTTCGGTGTCTCTTCTCCTTATATTGATGCCGAGTTGATTTTAATTCTCAATGAATTATTTAAAAGGCTTGGTCTTTCAGGTCTTAAAGCCCATATAAATTCACTTGGATGTCCTGAATGCAGACCTGTATTTCAAAAAGCATTAAAAGATTTTCTCACCCTGAACTATGACAGACTGTGCCCTGACTGTAAACGGCGCATGGAGAAAAATCCGTTAAGGACCCTTGACTGCAAGTCTTTGTCATGCAGAAAGGCCCTTGAAAATGCACCGTCAACCCTTGGACATCTATGCAATGAATGCTCAGAGCATTTTGAGATTGTAAAAAAAATGCTGGTAAAACAAAATGTTGATTTTATTGTGGATAAGACACTTGTAAGGGGGCTTGATTATTATTCACGAACAGCCTTTGAAATTTTAACAACTTCCCTTGGTGCTCAAAGTGCCGTTGCAGGAGGTGGCAGATACGATTCCCTTGTGAAAGAACTTGGTGGTAAAGATATTCCAGCCATTGGGTTTGCCATTGGATTTGACAGACTGACCGAGATCATGGCACAGGTGAAGAAGAGTGATGAAAAACCAGGTCTTGATATTTTTATAATTGCCATTGGGAAACAAGCCATGGAACCGGGTTATCTCTGGATGTCCGAATTGAATCTTGCAGGGATAAAATCGGAAATGGATTTCAGTGGAAGAAGTCTGAAAAGTCTTATGAAACGTGCTGATAAACTCAATGCAGGTCATGTTCTCATAGCAGGTGACAGGGAAATAAACGAAAATGCTTTGATTTTCCGGAATATGAATACAAGAAAACAAAACATTATCCCCATGGATAATATTATTAAAGATATCAAAAAATTACTGAAAAAAGAGTAAAATTATGTCAGAATCTCTGATTTTTTTGAGGCATTGTAGCGCAGTTCATCCCGGCCCCATGGCCGTTAAAAAAAACTTAAATATTTAAGGATTTAGCAAATTGACAGATTCACTTGGAAAAATGAGAAGGACCCATAATTGTGAAGAATTAAGGGAGACAGATGTCGGGAAAGAAGTTGTTCTTATGGGATGGGTTCAGAAACGCAGGGACCACGGGGGAGTTGTTTTTATTGATTTAAGGGACAGAAAAGGTATAACCCAGATCGTTTTCAACCCTTCAGTTTCAGAAAAAGCCCATGATAAAGCCCAGACAATACGCGGGGAGTACGTTCTCGGTGTAAGGGGAAAAGTTTCCAAAAGACCCGATGATATGCTTAATCCCAAAATGGCAACGGGTAGTGTTGAGATCATGGTGGATGAACTGAAAATATTCAGTAAAGCTGAAACACCTGTGTTCCAGATTGAGGACAGGGTGGAGGCGTCTGAAACCATACGCCTGAAATACAGGCATCTTGATCTGAGACGGCCGGGGCTTATGAAAAACATCATTGCAAGGCACACGGCATCAATGGCTGTTCGTGATTATCTCAATGACAACGGTTTTCTTGATATTGAAACTCCTTTTCTTACAAAGAGCACCCCTGAAGGGGCAAGGGATTATCTTGTACCAAGCAGGGTTAACCACGGCAAGTTCTATGCACTTCCCCAGTCTCCCCAGCTTTTTAAACAGCTTCTCATGATCAGTGGTTTTGACAGGTATTACCAGATAGTAAAATGTTTCAGGGACGAAGATTTAAGGGCTGACCGCCAGCCGGAATTCACCCAGATAGATATGGAGCTCTCTTTTGTGGGAGAAGACGATATCATGGAAATTGCCGAAGGACTCATCAAGGAGGTTTTTAAAAAAGTCCGTGATATTGACATAAAAAGCCCTTTTAACAGAATTACCTATGATGAGGCCATTACACGGTTCGGGCTTGATAAACCTGATATGAGATTTGGACTTGAGCTCTGTGATATTTCAGATATTGTAAAGGATGCCGGGTTTAAAGTGTTTTCAAGTGTTGTGAAAAAAGGTGGAATAGTTAAAGCCATCAATGCAAAGGGATGTACAAATTTTACACGTAAACAGATCGATGACCTTACAGAGTTTGTATCTGTTTACAGGGCAAAGGGGCTTGCATGGATAAAAGTGAAAGAAGATTCATGGCAGTCCCCCATTGCAAAATTTTTTACAGATGAAGAAAAGCAGAAGCTTAAAGAACGAATTGATATGGAGCCCGGAGATCTTGTGTTTTTTGTTGCAGATACGCCAAAAATTACAAATGAAGCCCTGGGTCAATTGAGAAATGAGCTTGGAAAACAGCTTGGCCTGATTGATGATAACACCTATGAATTTGTATGGGTAACCCGTTTCCCCATGTTTGAATACGATGAGACGGAAAAGAGATTTCAGGCTCTTCATCATCCGTTTACAGCACCTGTGGAAGAGGATATGGATGAAAAGCTTGAAAATGACCCGTTAAGTGTTAAATCAAGGGCATATGACATGGTGCTCAACGGAATGGAAATCGGAGGCGGAAGCATCCGTATCCATACAAGAGATCTGCAGGAAAGGGTTCTCAAACTTCTTGGCATAACAAAGGAAGATGCAGAGGAAAAATTCGGTTTTCTCCTCAACGCCCTTGATTCAGGCGCACCTCCCCACGGAGGAATAGCGTTCGGGCTTGACAGGCTTGTCATGCTTTTATGCCGGGAGGATTCCATACGCAATGTAATTGCTTTTCCAAAGACACAGAAAGCTACATGTCTTTTAACTGATGCTCCTTCAATTCCGTCGTCTGACCAGCTCCAGGAACTGTCAATCAGAGTATCCAGGATTGAGGAATAAACGGGATTGAATAGTAAAATCGAAAATATTTGAGAATTAAGATCAAAATTTAACCCTGGCGGAAAACGGACAAAAGAAAGAGTTTTGCAAAGGTCTCAAAATGTAATACTTCAACAACACGGGAAGAGATCTTAAAAACATGAACGATATTTATCTTCAGTTAAGACAAAGGGCAAGGGCAATTGTAGCAGGATTGCCCCTGCCTGCGTTTTATTCAAAGTTCTCTGAAGAGATAACAGCTTCGGAAGATCTTTTTGCCTCAACTCCTGTTCTTGTCAGAATTAAAAAGAAGATCATTCCCATGCTTGAAAATGATTTTGGCCATGGCGTGCTCCATTCTGTTCTGGTCTGCAGGGATGCCGGGGCAATCGTTATGATAGAGATGAATAAAGCTTTAACAATGAACAATACTCTTTTCTATGATATTTCTGCATATCCTGAAAATTGTGTTGACCATGACATTAAAAAAAACATGACCCTTGTTCAGATTGCAGGTCTTCTCCATGACATAAAGAGGAAACATAAAAATCATGCACAAAGAGGAGCTGATTTTGCAGAAAAATTTTTAAAAACCGGTTATGGTCTGTCAGAGGAGGATATATATCTTATCTGCAATGCCATAAGGGAGCATGAGGCTTTTAAACAGAATTCCGTCAAAGGGAACGGCCCTGGAAATAATTATAAGAGAGATGACAATTATGCGGCAGAAAATGGAATTTTTTCAAATAGCTGCCATGATAACGCTGCATTGCTTCTTTCAGGGGCTTTGTACGATGCAGATAAATTCAGATGGGGGCCTGACAATTTTACCCATACGGTATGGGATATGGTGATGTTTTCAGATACGCCTTTTGAAGAATTTAAAAAAAGATATCCTTCAGGAATGGCAAAACTTGCCGAGATAAAAGATACATTCCGTACCGGTACCGGCAGGAAATACGGTCCTGAATTTATAGAGCTCGGCTTAAAAACAGGAGAAAGTCTCGCAGAATTTATTAAAAATCAATATACATGAAAAGCCCGCCCTGATGCACAGAGCTTTTCAGATAAACCGTGTAAAATTTCTGTTTTTGTGCAATTAAATTAATTGGCAGATATTGACTTCATCACGTTCTCATCCTTTTTGCACATAAAATGGGAGTGTTGAAGACCAGGGCAGAGACATCCTTGTCCCGTTTAATTTCCAGCTGAAGGGAAGATTTATCAATTTCAAAATATTTTGAAATAACATCAACTATGTCATTTTGAAGGTCGGTTAATGTTGTGTCTTTTATTTCAAGCTTATCATATACAAGGGCAAATTGAAGCCTTTTTTTGGCAGTGTCCTTGCTTGGCTTGCGCCCGGTGAATTTTCTAAGCAGTCCGTAAAGCATAAAATCTCCCCTATTTCTTAAAACCCAGTTTCTGTGATAATTTATTCCACATTCCTGTTTTATGCGTTGGAACCTGAATTGGCAGATCTGTTTCACCGTTGAGCCTTTTTGCAATACGTCTGAAAGCCTGACCCGCTTTGGAGTTGTTCTGCATTACCAGCGGCATTCCCATATTTGTAGCGATTACAACCTGCTCGTCCATGGGAACAAGGCCTGCAAGTTCCACGGAAAGTACTTCCATGACATCTTCATGACTGAGCATGTCACCTTTTGCCACCATTTGAGGCACGATTCTGTTTACGATTATCTTCGGAGTTATTGACCGGGCATATAAAAGGCCTATTACCCTGTCGGCATCCCTTACAGACGAAACATCAGGTGTGCATATAACAATGGCTTCACTTGCCGATACTATGGAATTCTCAAATCCTTTTTCAATACCTGCAGGAGAATCCATCAGTATATAATCAAATTCTTTTTTTAATATTTTTGCTGCACGTTCCACACCTGCTGTGGTAAGGACATCCTTGTTATCGCTCTGGGATGCGGGAATAAGAAAAAGATTCTCAATCCTTCGATCTCTTATGGCCGCCTGTGTGAGTTTACACCTTTTATTCACAACATCCACAATATTAAAAACAATTCTGTTTTCCAGCCCCAGAACAACATCGAGATTTCTTAAGCCTATATCCATGTCAATTACAGCAACCCGGTTGCCTTCCAGTGCAAGAGCTGCTCCAATAGATGCAGTAGCAGTGGTTTTACCCACACCTCCTTTCCCGGAAGTTACTACTATGATTTTACCCTCCAAATTACACCTCGTCCTTTTTGTTATAACTGCCATAAGGCAGATCTCATGCTAAATCACTTCAGGCCAGGGTATATTTCCAAAAGGCTCTGCCTTCAGATAATCCTGAACAATAATACGTCCCTTGTCAATACTGGCAAATTCAGCAACTGCATCTGAATTTTCATCAATACCCGCAGCCACAACACCCCCTATCTGTATCTGGGTAGGCCTGAAATCAAGTGCCAGCACCACAGCTTCTTCATTATCGGGATCTCCTGCATGAACCTGGCCCATCAGCCTGCCCATAACAATAATATTGCCGCCTGCACTTATCTCTGCCCCGGGATTAACATTTCCAATAATAACAATATGTTTTTTTGCCTTTATTCTTTGACCGGATCTGACCCTTCCCCTGAGCATGAGGACTTCACTTCTGTGCTGAGTCCACCCCTTAGACAGATCCCTCTGTCTTATACGCTCCAGCGGAACAGACCTTTTTGCGGGAGGAGTGGTTACAACTCCGACATCAAAAGTATTTTTTAAAAATGTTCCAATGTTTGCAATAAGATTTTCACAGCCCCGGGCATCCCCTGTATCAAGGGTGATTCTGGCATTAATTGTTAAATGCTTAAGCCGTTCAAAAAGCCTGGTTACCTCTTCTTTTAACTTATCTTCAGAAACAGATGGATCAAGGGTAACCCAGAATCCATCTCCTACTCCCTTGAGCTTAACGGGGGGCTGCATTTCTATTGTCATATCAGTTTCCGGTTAAAATTCCCGCCCACAATATTCTCTGTTCGGAAAGGGGCGTATGATTACAAATACTGGGCCGAAGACACGGAGCCAACTCTTATTTTAAAAATCTTTACAGGAGTTTCTTATAAAAAAAATAAAAGACTACAAAAAATAACGGTAAAAAGTCAAGAAAGAATCCGTTTTGATCTTAAATTTTAAATAATTGCAACACCTTTTGTCCCGGTTTAAGGTCTGCATTGGCTTTTTCAAGCAGGTCTTTTCCTGAAATTACAGCTGTTCCTTTGTTATTTTCATCAATATCAAAATACTTTTCAGCGGTATGTCTGATTGTTTTTTTATCAAGTTTTAATAAAGATGCCTTAAATTCCCGGCGTTTCTCATCGCTTAGATTGAGAATATCCCTGTAAAAAGCTTTTATGGATGCAGGCCCCGGCGTTTCAGGCTTGTCAATTTCAGCACATACCTGAAGAACGGCCTCTTTTATGTCATTTTCAGTATAATTTCCTTTGGTAATAAAGCTGCAGGAGTTTTCATAAACATCAAGGGTCCTTCTTATATAAGGATCCCTGTACGAACCAAATGAAAAAAGACCCTCCTGGGAATTATACATGGCAAATCCGCCATAGGCGCCGCCTTTTTCCCTTATCTCCCTGTGCAGGTACAATGACCTGAGCATTTTGCCTATTACTGCAAGACAAGGCGCATCTTCATGTCCAAGGCGGACGGTTTTAAAGGACCGGGCCACAAAGGAAACCGATGTGCTTGTACTCCACCCTTCAAAGGGAAGGTTTTTATCCATTTCAATATCCGGGGCTTTGATTGAATTTCCATTGTCATCGGGAAGATTTTCAAGCATTAAAGAGACCCTGGCATCGGCGGAAACAATGGATTTTTTACCTCCTGCCAGTGCAGGCCTTAAATTTTTCTTTTTAAATAAGAGTTTTGCAATTTTATGAAGATCCTTTGAAAGATCAATAAGAATTTTTTCATCCTCTTTGCTGCCTGTAAATTTTTCGGTAAGTTTTCTGATAAATTTATACTGGGAGATACCATGCCATATTTCTCCAATGAATGCAGCCTGAGAGAAATTACGGGAGGCAAGAGACATGGCATATCTGTGGCCGTTTGCAACAATGGATGATTCCATACCGGCCCTGTATTGAAAAAGAAGGCTTTTTAATCTTTCAAGATCCGAAAAATTGTAATGGGAGACAAATTCATTGATCAGGTCAAAGAGTTTTTCAATGTTCCTGTCAAGGGTCTTTCCCTGGAATGCAAGGAATGTGATGCATTCCTGTCTGTTTGAAAAATCAGTACCGGCAAAGGGAGAAACGGCAATTCCACCGGTGTAAAGGTCCATCAGCCCTGCCATTTCAGCATAATCTCTCTTTGAAGTGCCAACCCCTGTAAATGCGTGGCAGAAAAAAGGAATCAGATAGAGCATATTTTCCGAAAGTGCGCCAATACCCGTGGGACATGAAAAATAGAGAATACCCGAAGTTGATTTATCGTAGCAGGTGGCAGAGGACACCCCGTCAATGGTATCGGGTTTAATGATCTCCACACCAGCAGGCACATCGGAAAGTTCAAGGCATGGAAGGGAGGATATATCTTCTTTTTCCTCCTGGAGTTGTCTAAGCCTTTCCATATCTTTTTTAATGGATTCAAGTTGTTTTTTATCCATGTTTTCAAGAATTTTTGTAAGCTCGTTTTTCAGCCTTTTATTTTCCTTTTCCTCCATCTCATGGTCAGGGGCCAGTGTAAAAGTGATTCTGTGCTTATTATCAAGAAAGTATTCTTTTATTTTCTGTTCAAGAAAACCGCCCTGTTTAATTTTTTTGTTTAATTTTTCAAGATCTCTGCTAAAATCCAGGCACGAAAGAGGGTCTCCCTCCTGAATCCATGTTCCTGCAAATGAAAGAAGCAGTTTTATACCAAATGGGTGCGGGGTGTTTGTGATCTCTTTTCTTGCAAATTCTATCTGGTGTATTGCAGAATCAACAAGCATTTTATCAATGCCTTTTTCTGCAATTTTTTTCAGGGTTACAAAAATAATTTCTTCTGTTTTTTTCACGGAATCACGGGTTATATCCTTTAGCCCGCAGGCAAACATTGTATCTTTCATATCTGAATCAAATCCGGTTGAATCACTTAATGCAGTCCCAAGATTTGAATCTATGAGTGCCTTTCTCAAAGGGGATGCAGAGTTTCCAAGAAGAATCTGTTCAAGTACGGTGAGGACAAGGACTTCAAAGGAGTCTCTTATGTCAGCGGTAAGCCATGCAACACATGCCTGGTATTTTTTTTCTTTATTTTCATCCTTTGCAAGGGGGTAAAATGCCGTTGCCTGTTTTGGAGCATCCCACCTTGGCTGGGATTTCACTTTTGAATCGGGATTTTGTCTTGAAAATTCTTTTAAAACATTTTTTTCAATAAATTCAAGATGGCCTTTTAACGGTAAAGACCCATAGGTGTAAAAAAAAGAATTGGAAGGATGATAAAATCTTGAATGAAATTGTTTTAGAGCCCTGTGGGTAAGTTTTGGTATTTCAGAAGGCTCTCCTCCTGAATTAAAGCTGTATGTGGTTGAAGGGTATAAAAATTTCATCAGGGATCTTCCCATGATCTGACTGGGTGATGACATAGCGCCTTTCATTTCATTGTAAACCACGCCTTTGTAAATAAGTTCAGGCCCGGCATTTTTATCCTTTTTATCCTTATCTGTTCTTTCAGGAACGATCACCTCCAGCCTGTGTCCTTCCTGTTTGAAACTTAATTCATCAAGTGCCGGGAAAAAAGCCGCATCAAGGTAAACATCCATGAGGTTATAAAAATCTTTTTTGTTCTGTGTGGAAAAGGGATACATTGTCCAGTCAGAAGCTGTAAATGCGTTCATGAATGTGGAAAGTCCCCTTTTCAGCATGGAAAAAAAAGGATCGCGTACCTTGAATTTTTTGGAACCGCAAAGGGCAGTATGTTCAAGGACATGGGCAACTCCGGTGGAGTCCGAAGGAACAGTCCTGAAAGCCACTCCAAAAGTGTTTTCCTTATCCTTGTTGCTTATGTGTATATGCCTTGCACCAGTTGCTGTATGTTCCAGTTGATACACAACAGAATCAATATCATTTAAATTTTTTATTTTGATAATTTTGTATCCTGAAATGATATCACCCGTTTTAAGGCCGGGATTATTGATATCCTGGTCTGCTGCCCCGTTTTTTTCATGGCCCTGGTTTTTTATGGAATCCAATGTTTATCCCCTGTTTGTTTTTTTATATGAAATAGAATGCAAATCAACAGTATTCTATTGGCTCCGCGCCTTTGGTCCTATAGTTGTTGAGAGACGGCTGGGCAAATCCAGATCCGCCTCATGGCGGTTATATTTATGAAAAAAGTCGAATATTTACTACTCAACTTTCGGTGTTGATTGATTTGAGTGTGTGGGGGTCAGGCTTGCATTATTGCGCTTTTCACCCTTTGAAATAAGTAATTTTTAATAAAGAGCACAATAAAACAAGCCTGACCCCGTTGTTTAAAGCTTAAGTCCGAAAGTTGAGTTATTTAATTTTTTTCATGACAGAATGGGATTATTTTGATATTAATTTATCAGCGGTCGGCCATCTTATATCACGTTGAAGGGCCTTGTAGGAACAGGGCCATGAGTTTTATCTGCTGACCGACCGTCCCCCTTTTTCATCAATTTGTATCAAAAACTTGATAATC
>WGCX01000246.1 GCA_015493575.1 Desulfobacteraceae bacterium
GCAGAAATTAAACCACAGAGCAGGGCTGCAGATACGGGATTAAAGAAAGGGGATCTGCTTAAAGAAGTTAACCGCATACCCGTTAAAACAATGAAGGCTTATCGACATGTCCTTGGAAAAATCAGAAAAGGCGGTATTGTGCAATTGCTTTTCAGAAGGGGTAACACAAGCTTTTTTGCCGTTCGTTTCACAAAGTAACTAAGAATCGAAAATTTTATAAGTTGAACGAAATTGCTTGTCTTCCGGCCCATCTACTTCGTTGCATCAAAGGCCGAATACGTTGAGTATGCAACCTTTAATGCGCCTTGCACATGGGCCGGAATTCTGCGCTATTTCTGTTCAACTTATTTCATCTCCGATCCTAAATTTTCAGAACTAACTCTATTCTGAAATAAAAAAAGGCCGGCTTTTAACAAGCCGGCCTTTTTATTTTATACTTTGGTGGAGCTAAGGGGGATCGAACCCCTGACCTCATGGCTGCCAGCCATGCGCTCTCCCAGCTGAGCTATAGCCCCGTAAATTTGTGCATTTAATAATAGATTCATGAAGCAGTGTCAATAAAAATTTTATAAAGCTGTAAATATGCTGCTTAAAGATCGATCATTGTGTTGTTTTCAAGATTTAAAAACAGGTCACCTGACATCATCGAGACTATAACGGGACCATGCACATCTATCTTTGTATGGATATTTTTCAAGCTGTGTGGCAAGGACGGAGAAATCCTGTTTCTGTATAAGAAGATAATATACTTTTTCATGGCCAAAAAGCTGTTTAACGCCAACGGCTGCAAATAGAGTTTCAAATCTGTTTACAACCCAGCACTTAACAATTCCGGTGACAATTGTTAAATCGCCCTCCTTTTTAACATCAAACAGATTGATCTCTGTAATTTTAAAAGCTTTACCATTAAAATAGTCAGGAGCATCCACACGGGTAAGCTCACATTGAAGAAAATTACTGAATTTCATGCTCATTCCCTGATAATCATTCTCGTTTGCGAAGCCATGGCCTATACAAATAAAAACACAGAGAAAAGAAACAATAATACAGAAAAATAATTTATCAGGCATAATTCTCATGCCTTCCTACCCAATAATTTGACAATCGATTTTGATAATTCCTCTAAAACAGGTGATTTTACAATAATTTTGTTTGAGCCTGCAAAGAGGTCCCCGGTGTTGTTACCCGAATTTATTTTTCTTTTGTATCCTGTTCCAAGTATGACAGGCAGGTTGGGATTATCTTTGACTAAGTGTTTAATAAGATCTGCACCGCTCATACCGGGAATTTTATTCTCTGTAATAACCATGAAAAATTTATCCGGCTGCATTCTGAACATTCTCAAAGCGTTCATTCCATTGGACGAAAGAGTAGCAGGATAACCAAGGTTGTTCACAATAAGTTTCTGCAATTTTCTTCTTTTCATGTTATCATCCACAATAAGGACATGCTTTGGCCCCTTAAAAGCAGGCATGGAACCTATCCCGTATTTGTTCTGTTTCCATTTTTTCCCATCAACCGGGTATACATCCGTGATATTAATTTTAAACTCCATGGCAGTTCTGAAATTTTCATCCTCACGATCAGGAACACTGATAATGAGTTTTTTGTAATTAACAAGATACTCCCTCAGCCATATTCTGTATTCAGGATTATCCCCATTAAGAACAAGAAGTTTAGATCCGGATGGAGAATCAACCTGAAGAGCATGGTATAATTTACTGTGATGGATTGAATCAGCTACCTGTTCCCTGTAAAATTCACGTTGAAACTGAACCATATAATCTCTGGCATGGGAAAATGAGGGTATGATCAGAAAAAACACAATGGAAAATAATATCGTTTTCACAATTACACACCAAATCCAAAAGCTTATACTCGATTATCAAGTTTTTTAATCGAAATTTTTGCAAAACGGGGGTCAGGCTTTTCTTATTCGTTGTTATCAAACTATAAATATATGTTAACCTCAAAAGTTGAGATAATGACAATAAGGAAAGCCTGACCCTCTTAAATCTTTAATGTCC
>WGCX01000247.1 GCA_015493575.1 Desulfobacteraceae bacterium
AAAGAAATAAGAACCATTAAAGGCAGAATACTTGTTGTTACAGGACTTCATATTGGAGCATCCAATGAAAACATTGAAATTGGCGGTATGGATAATCCAATCATAAAAGATCCGCTTCCCGGAAGTAATGCACCCTATATTCCGGGATCATCATTAAAGGGCAAGATGCGTTCATTAATTGAAGTAAAAGAGGGTAAGTTTGGCAAATTTGACAAAAAAGAACATCAGGGGCCATGTGACTGTGGAAAATGCCATATCTGTGCAGTTTTTGGAACATCTGCAGGAAGAAAAACAGATGACAACAAAGATAATCTCGGCCCCACCCGCCTGATTGTAAGGGATGCCTATCTCTCAGAATATAAAGAAAATACTGGAGCAAAATCATGGAAAGAAAAATTCCAGGAAGGTGATCTTCCAATGGAAACCAAATATGAAAATACCATTAACCGTATTACAGGAAAGGCAAATCCAAGGTCTCTGGAACGAGTTCCCGGAGGAGTTGAATTTGATTTTAATTTTTCGTTTAAAACTTTTAAAAATGATCCTGACGAATATTTCAATACAGTCCTTCAGGCAATGAAACTACTGGAACTTGATGCCCTGGGTGGTTCAGGGTCACGGGGCTGCGGGCAAATTAAATTCATTGATGTTTTAATTGATGGAAAGACACAACCGCCAGATTTTTTAGAAAAGGTGAACGTTTGAAAAAAAGCAGGAATAAATTAATACCGGAGGCATATAATGCTTTTTAAATATAAAATCAAGCCGGTTTCTCCAATCATGACTCCTCTTATGTCTGATACTTTTTTCGGGCATTTCTGCTGGGCAATGCGATATAAGAAAGGAGAAAAATTTCTTGAGGATTTTCTTGCTCTTTACAGCGAAAAAAATCATCCTCCTGTCATTTTCTCATCGGCATTTATTGCAGGATACCTGCCAAGGCCTGTTCTGCCCTCTTTAAAACGCCGGCAGACGGCTGAATTTGTGGAAAAATATTTCATCAATGATCCGGATGGATTATTTTCAGATCATTTAGAGACTCAAACTAAAAGAAAATTTGAAGGTTTGTCCTTAATTAAAAAATGGAATAAACAAAAATTCATTTCCATTGATGAGTGGACAGCTTTAAAAGATGCATATTCTGAATACAGGCTTTATGAAAAATTTTATGAAAAATTAAAAAACTGTTTAAAAAATAATTCAGTTTGTAATCAGGATCATGACCCCGAAGCAATGGTTACAGAAATAACAACGGCCAATACTATAGACAGGGTAACAGGTACAGTTCCCGAAGAAGGCGGCGGCCTGTTCTCACGGGAAAAAATATGGTTCAGACACAGCACAGAACTGGATTTGTATGTTGAAATCAATTCCAATGAATTTTCATCGCTTATAAAATGGTTTTTAACTGATTATCTGCCTGAATCTGGATTTGGCAAGGATAAATCCGTTGGTATGGGAATCCTTGATATACACGAAGACAGTACATTTAATCCGGATGTGTTTAAAGTGGATTTGGCAAATGCATGCATGACATTATCATTGTGCTCGTTTAAAGGCATGGGAAAATATAAAACTTTTTATCGCCTTAAAACCAAATTCGGTAAACTTGGGGGTGATTTTGCCTTCTCAAGTCCAACAGGTGGTAATCCACGTCCTTTTAAAAAACCTGTTTTAATGATGGAACCGGGAAGTGTTTTTTTAAATTCCAGCAGAATTGATGCAGGAGAGCTGATTGATAATATTCATTCAGATGAGAGGATTCGCCATTGCGGTCTCCCGGTTACATTGGCGCTTAAAATCATGGAGGATGGATAAATGTCCGGTTTTAAATCATACAATGTTAATCTGCATATCCTGTCCCCTGTTCACATAGGGGCAGGTCAGGAACTCGATCCTTTCTCATATTTTATAAAAGAGGACAATCTTGTACTGTTTGATCTGCTTAAATGGATGGAAGGGTATGAAAACAAAGAAGAACTGAATGAGAAAATGGATTCCGAAGACTATATAGGTCTTCGTACTTATATTGCGGAAAATTTTAATAATGATGACGTAATTTTAAATTCAATTCCCGTAAAAGACAATACAATAATACAAAGATATAAAAAGGCAATGAGGGATAAAAATTCGGAAAATCAGGCTCTTATCAATTTCATGACAAGAAATGAGATCACCCGGACTCCCTATATTCCCGGTGGATCAATAAAAGGAGCAATCCGCACAGCCATAGGCAATAGATTCGTTGATTCCGCTGGTGTTTCCGCTGCTGATGCTAATAAATGTTATAAGACAACGTGTGACAGAAAAATTTTCGGAAATCCATTAAAAGACCCCATGAAAAATCTTAAAATTTCAGATGTTTCCTTAAGTAATGCCGGAAGTTTTATCTATGAGGCACAAAAATTTTCATACAAGCCGGACAAATCCCCAACACCAAAAGGTGGTTTTGAAGCAAGTGCCAGCCTGAGCGAACTGGAAACGCAGGTTGTCATACCACTGCATTTTTCATTAAATAATTTTACCCTTCTTGGCACAAACATTGATTTGAGTTTGATGGTCAATATTCTTTATGATTTTTATATAACAAAATTTAAAGATGAATATAAAAAATTTTATCATTCTTCAAAAAATATCCAGCTGGCCATGGCATATATCAATAAAGAAGCATTAAGCCTGAAAACCAACGAGACATTTATCAGAATAGGACATTTTTCGCATATAGAATGTATGACGTTTGATGATGCAAGGAAGCCAAAGACCAGATGGAAAGATGGTAAACCCTTGCCGTGGGGAACAACAAGAACTCTTGCCAATGGAATATATCCCTTTGGATGGGTAAAACTTGAATTTCAAGACCTGCCTGCTCAGCCAAGAAATGATAAGAACTGGCCCTTTTCCCAGGATGAAATTGTAAATATTGTAAGAGAAAAAGAAAAGGCAAAAATCATTGCAGCAAAAAGGAGAGAAGATGAAGAAAAGAGGAAAATTGCATTGAAAAAACGTCAGGCAGAAATTGATGCAATGTCTCCGGAAGATAAGATGATAAAAGAGGTGCAGAACCCTATTGTCACAGAGAACAGGGTTTATGAAATATACAGAGCTATGGATTCTTTTCCGGATAATAAAAAACTTGAACTTGCAAATACTCTCAAAGAGTTCTGGCAGAAAAAAAACAAATGGAAAAAGAAAAAATGTTCCAAAAATCAATGGGGAAAAGTATTAAAAATCAAAGAGCTCCTGAATGAAAACTGATAAAAGGAAAATTTTATGGAACCTGATAATACAAAACTCATGCTTATGTCTCTTGGAGGAAGCCCTGGACCTCTGATAAAAAGTATCTCAACATATATGCCGGAAAAAGTAATTTTCTTTGCTTCGCATGATTCTGTCCCGCTTTCCCATGATATTTTATCTGCTGTCAAGGAAAAACCAAAACCGGAATTTGTGATCACTGAAAATCCCAACTCCCTGTACGAATGCTATATCAAGGCTCGGGAATGTATTGACAGGGTACAGAAAACCGGCTTGCCTCCACAGGCAATTATGGTTGATTATACCGGCGGTACAAAAGTTATGACTGCAACGCTTCTTGTGGCAGCACTGGGAAGGTCATACCGATCTGGAAACCGTGTGTAAATTTATAGGGGAAAAAGATTTTTTTGATTTTCCCGGACTGCCCTGAAAATATCCTGAAAATATATAGACAATATGCATAAAAATTAATATGAAAAATTTATTCATTCTATTAAATCATACAATAAATGAAATACAGAAACATGAAGCAGGGAATATGGGAGTTGACAATTTTATTCCCCTACCCTCCGATCTGCAGCAAATATGGCAGGGCATACCACCCATGCAGGAACAGCTTTATCCGTTGCTGTCGCCTGTCCGGAAATGGCTTGAAACAAAGGCCAGACCCAATGACTTTGTTCTGATCCAGGGGGATTTCGGGGCAACGTATCTTATGGTGGATTTTGCCATTGAAAAAAATCTTGTGCCTGTTTATGCAACAACAAAAAGAAATGCCGTTGAAAAAACACTTGATGACGGGAGCATAAAAATGGAGCATATCTTCAGTTTCTGCAGGTTCAGAAGATATGGCCAGTGACCAAATTATTTGACTTTCTTAATTTTAATGGAACATAGGACAGACAATTGAATATTCTTGTTACCACCATGGGGGCTTCATGGCAAATTCTGCCTGAAATTACCGGGTTTACAAACCCTGGAGCTGTGGATCTGTTCCGATTTCATTCCGGACTTCAGGAAATAAACAGAACAAAACAAAAATATAATATTGTACCGGCCGATGAAATCTGGGTGATTTCAAGCTGCGGCAGTAAAAGTGAAGAAAGCATTCAGGCAATGCTTGCATGGTATGATGCCCTGAATACTGCTGAAAAACCTGTTTTACGGATATGGAAAATCAAATATACAGATGCCCTTGCAAGTGAAAAAGAGTGCAGAATAATGGCAGAAGGTATTCATACCATTGTCTGCTGCGCTGCTGAAGAAACAGAGAAAGGCAGGCTCATGCTGTCCCTTACAGGCGGCAGAAAAACCATGAGTACGGATCTTCAACAGGCTGCTGCATGGTTCGGATGCGATGCACTTATACATATTGTGGATAACCCTGCGCTTACCAGCCGGTTTAATTCCGGTAAATGGGGAATTAATAAATTTACAATTCCTCTGCCGGAACATGAAGCTGATACATTCACACCTTTTTGCCTGGGAAATATGCCCCGCAGTCCTTTGGCCGATCTTAAGCGTGATTCAGGACAGCCCTGTCCTGTTATCATGCCTGAAAATAAAATTCCCTGTCTGTATGAAGTGGACAAAAGCCTGTTTTTGACACGCAAAATAGAAGACACAAAGGCTAAAGCAGGATTTTTGATGTCCAATTATTCCAATAAGATTCTTCAGGGCGAAAAGGTGACAAATTTTCTGGCGCTTTACAGTCTGCCGGAGCAGATTATTTCAAAATTAAAAAAATGGAAATTCGGCCTTTATCCTGAGCATGAACAACAGGAACTTGCCATTTTAAAAAAACTGCCAAAAACTGAACTGCACTGCCATCTTGGCGGAATTGCAAATGTGCATGAACTGATCACAATTGCGGACTCTGTCCGGCAGGATATTGAAAGACACCGCAGGTATCTTGAGCCGCATATTAAAAAATGGACGTCTTTTGCAGAAACAAAAGATCCTGACCTGATATTGAAAAAAATCGGCTCTCTTAAATCTGTAAGAAATGTTGCTGCCAATGTTTCACAGGCTTTATGCACAGCCGCATTTATCCTGGTGTTTGAGAATGATCCTGATCTTTTGCATCAGGTGATATTCGGCAGGTTCACAGATCCTGAAAAATTCTGCGCAATAGAATTCGGTCCCTATGAACGTATTGGTGATCTTCAGGGTTCAGGGCTTTTAACGCACAAAAACTGCCTTGAAACTGCATGCAGAATTATTGCAGAAAAAGCAATTGAACATAATGTGCAATATATGGAAATACGATGTTCTCCGGTTAAATATGCCGGGAAAAATCAAAGTGCACATGATGTTTACAATACCATTTCAAAAACATTTTCAGAATTTTATAAAAACCTGAAAATTTCCCTGATTTTCACTGCAAGCCGCCATGGAGAAAAACAGCAGATTAAACAGCATGTTAATCTTGCAAAGGAAATCGTAAATTATCGGGGCCAGAAAAATAATAATCCGGTTTGTCTGCGGGGATTTGACCTTGCAGGCGATGAAAAAGTATGCGCAGCTTCTGCCATGCAGAAACATTTTCTACCCCTGATGAAGGAATGCATGCATTTTACCATCCATGCCGGTGAAAACAGCCCCGTTGAGAGCATCTGGGAAGCTGTGTATCACCTGAGCGCCCAGAGAATCGGGCATGGCCTGACATTAAAAGATAATCCTGCACTCATGGAAAAATTCATTGACAGCAATATTGTGCTTGAAATGTGCCCTTCAAGCAATTTCCAGATTGCAGGTTTTAAAGACAATTATTTTGACAGTACATGCACACGTGAAACTTATCCTTTAAAGCAATACCTTTATAAAGGCCTTACCGTAACTGTGAATACAGACAACCCCGGCATATCAGATACTGATTTCACAAAAGAACTTCACAGGGCCTGCCGTTTAACGCCTGAAGGATTAAGTATGTGGGAAATTCTGTCCATCATCCGTAATGGTTTTAAAGGATCTTTTGCAGTAAGATCAGTCAGGAATGAACTTTTGAAAAAAGCTGAGCAGAACATTGTAGAATTATTACCTGATTTTAAAAAATATATTGATAATTAACGGTATTATGGCTGTTATAAAATAACCGGGAGGCAGGCACCAATGGCAAAACTTTATCTTTCTTTTCTTGGAACCAATGATTATATACCCTGTATTTATAAGCATCATGATATAAAAACAGAAAATGTAAGATTTGTCCAGGAAGCAACCATCAGGCTCAATTGCACGGACTGGTCAGAAAATGACAGAGTCATTATTTTTACAACACCATTGTCTTATAATTTAAACTGGAAAGACAATGGACAGACAGACAAAAAATCAGGTAAAAAAATTTTACAGCCAGGTCTTGAAACATGTATTAAAAATATTAAGGCAGATTTTTCATACCAGCAGATCATGATTCCAAATGGCACCAATGAAAAGGAAATATGGGAAATATTTCTCAAATTGTTTGACTCCATACATGAAGAAGATGAAATTATTTTTGACATCACCCATGCTTTCAGGTCCATTCCTCTTCTTGCCATTGTTGTGTTAAATTATGCAAAAATCATGAAAAATGCTGCGCTGAGCGGTATTTATTACGGTGCTCTTGAATCGCTGGGAAATATAAATGATGTAAAAAAAATGCCCCTGGAAAAAAGGGTGGTGCCGGTTTTGGATTTGACAGCATTTGATCAGCTCATGGAATGGTCACTTGCTGCAGACCGTTTCATCGGAGCAGGAGATGCTTCCCATGTAAGCGCCCTTGCGGAACATTCCGCAAGAACCAGATTATCCCGCACAAAAGGCAGAGACAGGTCACAGCATACCATAAGAAAAATGGCTGAAAATCTTGAAAAATTTACAAAGAGTCTTGCAACCTGCCGTGGCAGGGACATGGCAGATGTTGCCCTGAGATTAAAACAAAGCCTTGAAGACTGCCGGGCTGTAAAACTTGACAATCCTTTGAATATACCGCTGAAAAGTATTCTCGGCAAGATTGAGGATCAAATAGAACCATTTTCCGGGCATTTTATCATGGACGGAATTAAAGCTTCACGATGGTGTCTGGAGCACAATCTAATACAGCAGAGCTATACAATTTTGCAGGAAACACTTATCACTTATTTTGTTTTTAGCATAGGTAAAAACCCGGAAGATTACAGCAGCAAAAATAGATACCGTACACTTGCCAATCAGGCCGTTTCAATTTTCCTTAATAAACTGTCTGTTGAAAAATGGAAAAAAGATGCCTTTGAAAATCAGCCGGTTATTGAAAAATTCATTAATTTTTATAAAACAAAAAAAATACTTGTAAAATTGTACCACAATCTTACCGGCTTTCGGAATGATCTCAATCATGCAGGATACTCTGATTCAGCCAGATCCGCTGAAAAGTTCCGTAAAGAACTTCCCGGTTTTTTAAAAACCGTTGAAACAGAAATAAAATTATAGCCAGGTGTTCAACGGAACATACAGTTTGTTCTTTGACAATTTGTTTTTATAAAAAAGTCTTTGCAAGCAAAGTGTTGACTTTCTTCATTTGTTGCGGTGCGGTTTGATTTAAAATCACATCAATCTCATGGCAGTTATTGGATAATCTGTTCTTTAACAACGTTGTTTTTTTGCAACGTTGCAGTACTTGATCTGATCATGGCTGCCTCCTATAATTGCAATACTATTATATATTGTAATACAGGTAAATTCAGGAGGCGAGCCATGATCATCTATATCAAGAGCCAGGGGACAAAAATTATCAAGGAAGGCAGGCATCTGCTGGTAAAAAAAGGCAATGATACCTATCATACTCTTTTTACCTATAAACTCGATCAGATTCTGCTTTTCGGCAATATTGAGATTACGCACAATGCATTATGTGTATTAATGCGAAATAACATTGATACGGTTTACCTTACACGGTACGGCCGGTATCTCGGGCGCATAGCTTCGCCGGAATCAAAAAATGTTTTCCTACACAAACGTCAGTATAAACTGCTTGATGATAATAAATTTGCGCTGAAAATGGCAAAGGATATTGTTGCAGGCAAACTTACCAACATGGTTACTTTGATGATGCGCATAAAGCGAAGCAGAGGGTGCAGAAACGCCGGTGACAAAGCAAGACAGATACGCAAATTACTGAACGGACTCTACGAAGCTGAAACCATTGACAGTGTACGGGGATATGAAGGCCGGGGGGCTGCCATTTATTTCAGCGGTTTCTGCCACGGCTTTACCGGAAATACAAATTTTACAAAACGTGTCAGACGACCACCCACCGATCCTGTGAATTCTGTATTGTCTCTGCTTTATACTTTTTTGATGAACCGGGTATATTCCGCAGTCAGAATTGCAGGCCTTGATCCTTATCCAGGGTTTCTGCATGTTATTGATTATGGCCGATATTCCCTTGTTCTGGATCTTATGGAGGAATTCCGTCCGGCAGTTGTGGACACTCTTGTTTTTTCTCTGTTCAATCTTAAAATTCTTCAGGAAACAGATTTCAGATTTGAAGTCCCGGCTGCTTCATCCGATCCTGAAGGTGAAACCCTGAATGATAGTATTCCGGATGTTAATGCAGATACGCTGGGAATGATGACATTAAACAAAGAAAACAATAAAGAGGTACAGAATAATTTTGATATACCGGAACAGAAAATTGATACTGTGCCCGGTGCAGCAGCTTCCCATGTAACCGGTAAATATCCTGTTAAACTCAATCCGGTTGCCTTTGGAAGGGTGATCGCCGCTTTTGAAAAAAAACTGAGCGCATTTTTTTATTATCCTCCTGCGGGGAAAAATATGACCTATGGCGATGTAATAATTTATCAGGCTGCACAATACAGAAAAGTGATTGAGGGGACGGCTGAAACTTACCAGCCGATGATATTAAAATGATTTCCCTGATAACATACGATATTACCGACCCTAAAAGATTAAAAAAAATGCACGCATTTCTTAAAGAATATGGCTTAAATACCCAGAAATCTGTATTTGAGTGTGATATTGACGATAACGCACTTAAGCTTATCCGGGAATTTTGCAGGGAAACGCTTGATCTTGAAACTGACCAGGTAAGAATTTACAAAATCTGTTCCCGGTGTATAAACAAGGTAAGTATTTCAGGACTGGGTCTTAAAATTACACAGCTTGATTATGCGGTGATTTAAAGACAATTTAAAGGTGATTTTAAATGGATATGATTGTAGCCTATGATATTGCAGATCCAAAGCGATTAAACCGGGTGGCAAAAATTATTAAGGATTATGGTGCAAGAGTACAAAAATCAATTTTTGAAGTTAAAGTGGATAATAAACGGTTTATGGAAATGAAAACGCGCATTGAAAATGAAATCCAACCGGAAGAAGATGGCGTTAAATTTTTCCCTTTGTGCGAGAAATGTGCTGCCACCATTGAAAACATCGGTAATGGCATTTTCATTGACCCGGATAAGGAATATTATGTATATTAAAAAAAAATTAAAATGCATACCTGATAGATTTTTTTGTATAAAATAATAAGGTCTTGATATTATACAAAAAATAAAAACACAGGGATAAAGGGTCGCGGAATTTTAATTATTTATGTTATTTTAAATACTTAAACATAATTAAAGGAGGTCAAAATGACGCAAAAACCAAAATTAACAAAAAATGTTAGTGAGGTACGCAAAAATCATATGGCAAGTGTTTGTTTTTATGTTATATTCACAGACCGCAGTACGGAAAGACCTGATTTAAGAAGGGATTGAGACTTTTCATCATCTTCTCCTATTAAAGCAAACTCACAAAGAGTACGGAAAGACCTGATTTAAGAAGGGATTGAGACGTGAAGCATAATGGCTTAATATTCCAGCCTGTTTTGCTTGGTACGGAAAGACCTGATTTAAGAAGGGATTGAGACTGTCAGACATCTCCTGTAAAATCTGTTTTTCCCAATCATCAGTACGGAAAGACCTGATTTAAGAAGGGATTGAGACAACTTGTTTTTCCATGTCAGCTATTGTTGACTGAGCTAAAGTGTACGGAAAGACCTGATTTAAGAAGGGATTGAGACAAAAACCGAGCATTGCCCTTGTCTTTCTTACTTTTCTTACGGTACGGAAAGACCTGATTTAAGAAGGGATTGAGACCTGGTTTGTGTGGTTATTCAATTCGTAACCTTGCACCATAAGTACGGAAAGACCTGATTTAAGAAGGGATTGAGACCTTTTCCGATCATCATCAAAAGCATTGCAGTCGAATCTTTTGTACGGAAAGACCTGATTTAAGAAGGGATTGAGACCCAAAGAGAGTTCTCTTGAAACAGACGATGGTAGGGGGGGTACGGAAAGACCTGATTTAAGAAGGGATTGAGACTTTGTCCGTACTACTATAGGATTATGATAGATTTTGTACGGAAAGACCTGATTTAAGAAGGGATTGAGACCAATCACAAAACCTTATCTTGCGAGCAGGGGCAACCTTTTTGTACGGAAAGACCTGATTTAAGAAGGGATTGAGACGTCTCAACTATTTCATAATTGTCTACAAAATTTACCGTACGGAAAGACCTGATTTAAGAAGGGATTGAGACCCTGAACTAAGCATTCACCGAAATATTCATGAATGCAATCAGTACGGAAAGACCTGATTTAAGAAGGGATTGAGACTTGCATACACAGAGTTCAATTTCTGTGTATTCATGATCTGTGTACGGAAAGACCTGATTTAAGAAGGGATTGAGACCACAAGTCTGGAGTGCATTATAATGAGCCTTTCCAGTACGGAAAGACCTGATTTAAGAAGGGATTGAGACTCATAATCATCGGCATCATAGTCATCCAGATGATCTTCTGTACGGAAAGACCTGATTTAAGAAGGGATTGAGACTCATAATCATCGGCATCATAGTCATCCAGATGATGTACGGAAAGACCTGATTTAAGAAGGGATTGAGACCGTGGTCCGTATCGTTCAATATCAGGGCTTTATCCTCGTACGGAAAGACCTGATTTAAGAAGGGATTGAGACACAATTAAGTACCGGGCTATAAAATCACCATACTATGTACGGAAAGACCTGATTTAAGAAGGGATTGAGACAGAGATCTGTTCTGATCTCTTCTGTCTCAACCCTTGGTACGGAAAGACCTGATTTAAGAAGGGATTGAGACGAATATTGCTGAACGCACCCTGGCTAAGTCCTATATCAGGTACGGAAAGACCTGATTTAAGAAGGGATTGAGACTTGATGAGCTTTTTAATTTTTTTGCTCACCTGCAGCCTGTACGGAAAGACCTGATTTAAGAAGGGATTGAGACCGTTCCATGACGGCCTGAACAAGAGCCTCTTCCTCTTCTTCTGGTACGGAAAGACCTGATTTAAGAAGGGATTGAGACATAGCCGATTGAGTCGGCCAACTCTTCAATCGTTATCCCGTACGGAAAGACCTGATTTAAGAAGGGATTGAGACAGAGCCTGGGCACACATCCACTCGATGCGGTTCTGGGTACGGAAAGACCTGATTTAAGAAGGGATTGAGACACATTTCATTAAAATAGACTCAGAATAGTCGGCAAGGTCTGCTCACGCTTCCATTTGATGTCTTTAAAAATGTTACATGCTTGAACCAGGGCTCTGGTAAAAAAATACTGAATACCAGAGTAACTGATGCGCAGTGTTGCAGCGCTCCTGCCGAATTCATTCTGACAGCAAAGCCAGTATTGACGAAGCTGTTCTGCATTGATATTTTGGCGTGGTTTAGCATGGTTTATTGTAGAACCACTAAGGCCTTAAAACTGCTCTGGACATGGAATAAATTCCCACCCTTATGGCAAATATCAATATCCGTCCACAATAAAACTTGACACTGCTGAAACTTTTATGATTAAACTCGATTATCAAGTTTTTTAATTGAAATTTTTTCAAAACGGGGGTCAGGCTTTTCTTATTCGTTGTTATCAAACTATAAATATATGTTAACCTCAAAAGTTGAGATAATGGCAATAAGGAAAGCCTGACCCTCTTAAATCTTTAATGT